>REEF01000906.1 GCA_007695205.1 Planctomycetaceae bacterium | reverse complement strand
GCCTTTGGTAGAACCCGGCGGTAGCGGGGATTTCGCTACCGATTGTCGAGTTGCGGGGACAGGATTCGAACCTGCGACCTCGAGGTTATGAGCCTCGCGAGCTACCGGACTGCTCCACCCCGCGTCAGTTGATAACGCAATTCTACTCGGCGGCGGGCGTTTGTCGATAGGGGGTCGGCCAAAGTTCTTGGATGTGGCAATGCTTCCCCGGAGAATCGCGGACGTTGGCGGTCGCTGCCGGACGCCTTTCTTCGCTTGGCGCTCGGCATTTTGGCCGCTACACTGAAAGAGGATGGTTTGCGATGGAATCGGGGGCAATCGCCGTCGCCGGGCCACGACGGAACCCTGAGAAGAACACTTTAGCCGAACAGGACTCCCCGCCCTGTCCGTAGGATACAAAACTGGTCGATTTGCCAGTCTCGTCGTCGATTCTCTTGGCCGACGTCCGGTCTCTTCGGCTGAGCGGAGGGGATCCGATTGGGGAGCGATTGCTTTGCGGCCATTGAATCAACCTTTACGGGGGGAGAGGACAGGAGGGCGCCATCGATGTCGAGTTCCGACGATCGTCGAGTTCCGCAGATAGTTCGACCGGTTCCCCCGGCTCCCGTCGCGGTTCCGATTTCCGTCAACAATCGGTCGGTGCCCATCGCTACGGTTGCGCCCGAGGTCGCTACGAGAACCAATGCTGCCGCGCCGCCCGTTCCGGTGTCCCCAGCGACACCGGCGGTTGGGACCAGACCTGTCGCCAGAAGTTCGATTTCGCCGAGTATGCAGACTGCACCGGTCCAACCGCGACCTGCGGCCGTTCCGATTCCGGTCGGCGAAGGAAATCAGCCGTTCGTGCGGGCCGTTCAAGGCGCGGAAAACCAGCAAAAGGACAAGGAAGTCACCGAAGTGGCTGTCAAGGCAGCACCGCCTTGGCTGGTGAGTGCTGTGTTGCACATGACGATCCTGATCTTGCTGGCCCTGCTGTACTTGGTGGACGAAGGCGACAAGCAGGTGACGGTCGAGGTGGTGTATTCGGATGATCTGGGCGAGCAGTTGATCGAGGATGATCTGACGACGTTCGATCTGCCGACGCTGGAGATCGAGGAACCGATCTTTTCGGTCGATCTATTGCAGGTGGTCGAACCTTTTGCGGCGGCCCCCGAGCTGGATCTGTCGTTCGAGGCCAACATATTGAGCAGTATGATCGAGGCGCCATCGATCGGTTTGGCCTTGACGGGTCGCGAGCAGGGGACTCGCGAGGCATTGTTAGCGGCCTACGGCGGAACGGCTGAGACGGAAGAAGCGGTCCAGTTGGGCTTGCAATGGCTGGCTCGTCAGCAGGATATGCGTTCGGGGCTGTGGAGCCTGACGGGCCCCTACGCCAACGGCGGCGGGCATGAGAATAAGTTGGCGGCGACGGCGATGGCGCTGCTAGCTTTCCAGGGTGCGGGCAACACGCATCGAGCGGGCAAGTACCAGCGCAATGTGGCTCGGGGCATGGAGGCTCTGTTGCGAATGCAGGATAACGACGGCAATTTTTTCCAGGAAGGCCCGCGAAACCATCGTTTGTACTCGCAGGCCATGGCCAGCATCGCGATCTGTGAATTGTATGGGATGACCAAAGACCCGAAATTACGGGCACCGGCTCAGAGATCGATCGACTATGCGGCGCGGATCCAGACGACCGCGTTGGGCGGTTGGCGTTACGAGCCGCGTCTGGATGCCGACACCTCGGTGACCGGTTGGTTCGTGATGGCGTTGCAGAGCGGTCTGATGGGCGGGTTGATCGTGCCGAGTCCGACGTTGGATGCGGTCAGCCGTTTTCTGGACAAGGTGACCAAAGACGGCGTAACCTATGCGTACCAGGTCGGCCGCGAGCCGACCATTTCGATGACGGCCGAGGCGCTTTTGTGCCGCCAGTACCTGGGCTGGGATCGCAACGATCCGCGGATGCTGGAAGGAGCCCAGTTGCTGCTGCAACATCCGATCGATTATGAAGCGGACGAAGACGTGTACTACTGGTACTATGCCACGCAGATGCTGCACCACATGGGCGGCGCCGAGTGGGACGAGTGGAATCGAGTGATGCGCGAGAGTATCCCGGCTCGCCAAGTCCGCGAAGGTCCCGAGCGAGGAAGTTGGGATCCACGCGGTGATCGATGGGGCGCGCATGGCGGACGATTGTATACGACTTGTCTGAGCATCTACAACTTGGAGGTTTACTACCGGCATCTGCCCATCTATCGGCATTGACCGGTGGTACCACTGGCTGTCGACAGTCGGTTCGACAGCGGTGTTCATGGGGAACGGGTCGGGAGTGAATGGCATTGTCAATACTGCCGAACGGCACAACCTGATTCGCTGCTTGGACTTAGGTCAAAACAGGGCGGATGTGGGTTGTGCGCGTAAAATTCCCATCGACACGAGCCTACTTTTTTTGGCTGATGTGTCGTTCGTTTTCTCTCGCAAGTGATTCAGGCCGGCGCTGAGCGTTCGTGTAACGCTGCTGTCGAGCGGTTGTGAACCTTGTGTCTGGTGTTGGGCACCGGTTTGATGTTTCGGGCGTGGCGTTTCGTCCTCTTGCATGGAGATCCAGCGGGTCAATGCTTTGCAATTCATTCCCTCGCGTCGCTCCTGGGGGCGAAGCGCCAATGTTGCGCGCCGACCACTTTCCGTCAGAAGGCCGTCGGTCGTTCACTATACCCCCCGAGCATCCGTCGTCTTTTCCCACCATAAAATGGCCGCTACCATCGACTTAAGGTCGACAGTGTCATTCACTGCCGACCCCGTTGCGTCGCGTGCCACCAAACGTCGTCTCGTGAATTATCCGCGCCAACGCAAACCCCAAAGTGCCTCGCCTGATGGTTACAGCAGCGATTTGGCCGCCTTGACGACGGCGTCGACGGTGATCCCAAAGTGCTCGTACAATTGCTGGAAGGGCGCCGAGGCCCCGAAGGATTTCATGCCCACGAAGACGCCTCGATTCCCGAGATATCGATCCCAGCTCATCTGGACTCCGGCTTCGACGGCCACGCGCGCCGTGACGTCCGGTGGCAGGACTCGATCCCGATACACCTGGTCCTGGGCGTCGAACAATTCACAGCATGGCATGCTGACCACCCGAGCGGCGATGTGTTGGTCTGCCAGGCGTTGCCAGGCGGCCACACACAAGGTCAATTCGCTGCCTGCCCCGATCAGGATGACCTGGGGCGTCTTGTGCTCGGTGTCGATCAACACATAGCCGCCTCCGGCGACACCCGACGCGGCGCTGTAACGGCTTCGATCCAACGTCGGCAGATTCTGACGAGTCAGGACCAACGCGGCGGGACGATCGTTGACCGACAGGATCGTCCGGTAGCATTCGGATACTTCGTTGGCATCGGCCGGACGGAAGACCATCAGGCCCGGGATTGCGCGGCACGCCGCCAGATGCTCCACCGGTTGATGCGTGGGGCCGTCTTCTCCCAAACCGATCGAATCATGGGTCAGCACGTACAGGACCGGCTGACGCATCAGGGCACTCAATCGCATGGCCGGTCGCATGTAATCGGTAAAGACGAAGAAGGTCCCTCCGTAGGGTCGCAACCCGCTGAGCGCTAACCCATTACAGATCGCCCCCATGCTGTGTTCGCGAACTCCGAAATGCAGGTTGCGACCGCCATAGTTTTCCGCACCGAAATGGCCCGCACCATCAAACTTCAGCAGCGTGTTGTTCGACGGCGCCAAGTCGGCGGACCCACCCATCAACCAAGGGATGGTGCCCGCGGCGGCGTTGAGCGCCTGGCCCGACGTCACTCGGGTGGCCAACCCCTTCTCGTCCGCTGGAAAGACAGGTAATGCGGCATCCCAACCTTCCGGCAACTTGTGCATCCAGAGCGTTTTGAGTTCTGCGGCCAGTTCCGGATGCGACTTTTCGTATTCGGCGAACTGCTGGCACCACTGGTCGCGCAATTGGTGCCCTCGCTTCCCCACGCCTTCGGCAAAGTGTTCTAGCACACTGTCCGGCACCAGGAAGTGTTCCTCTTCTGGCCAGCCGTACGCTTTCTTGGTCAACCGAATTTCCTCGGCGCCCAACGGGGCTCCGTGCGCGTCATGCGTGCCGGCCTTGTTCGGCGAACCGTAGCCGATCACGCTGCGCAGCACGATCAGCGTCGGACGATCCGTGCAATCCTTGAACGCTTGTAGGGCCGCCTGAATGGCCGTCAAATCATTCGCATCGTCCACGCAAATCGTGTTCCAGCCCAGGCCTTCGAAGCGTTTGGCCACGTCTTCGCTGAACGCCAGTTCCGTCTTGCCTTCGATCGTGATCTGGTTGTCATCGTAGATCCAGCACAGATTCGAGAGCTGCAGGTGACCGGCGATCGAGCCTGCTTCGCAACCGACACCCTCCATCAAATCCCCGTCGCTGCACAGGACATAGACGTTGTAATCAAACAGGGGGAACCCCGGTTGATCGTAGCGAGCGGCGAACCACTTGGCCGCCATCGCCATGCCCACACTGGTCGCGACGCCTTGCCCCAAGGGACCTGTGGTCATCTCGATCCCCGCCGCTTCGCCATACTCAGGATGACCGGCACATGGGCCGTGCAGTTGCCGAAAGTTCTTGATGTCTTCCAGCGAAATCGCGAGGCCATCCTGCTCTTTCCCCGAGCGGTCCACCGCTTTGACACCCGCCAAATGCAGGATCGAATACAGCAGCATCGAGGCGTGCCCGCAAGACAACACGAAACGGTCGCGAGCCGGCCACCAAGGATGAGCCGGGTCGTATCGCAAAGCATTTTGCCAGAGGGCGTAGGTCACCGGAGCCAAGGCCATGGGGGTACCCGGATGCCCACTGTTGGCCTTCTGCACCGCATCCATGGATAGGGTGCGAATTGTGTTGATGGCCAGATCTTGTATCGAGGTGTCGCTGGTGTTGGGCATGCCTGTACTTTCTTCTAGAAACGTTGGGTGATCCAAGGACGATCTCAGTCGAATGTCAACCGCTGCAGGTGATCGGCGGAGGCGTCGAGCCATTGAGAACGGCCTAAGTTTATCGTACAAGGACTCGGGTCGTCAACGCATGGCACCACACCTCGCGATATGTTAGTCTTCCGAGAGTCTAAGATCGCATCGATGGAAGATTGTCTTCACGCAAAGCCTTCACACACTCCCCCTCGCAAGGAGTTTTTCATGCTCCCGAGATTACTGGATCTGGAGCTTTTGGATTCGCTGTCAAAAGCGGTTGACTACAACGACCTGGATCATACCGCGACGAACCAGGCGTTTGTGGGAGATCTGCTGGCCGCTGGTGAATTCCAAGGGGAGATCCTGGATCTGGGGACCGGCACAGCGCAGATCCCGATCGAATTAGTCCGCCGCCACTCGGACTGTTATGTGATGGCGGTCGACCGATCGATCAGCATGCTGGACATCGCTCGCTACAACGTCGACATTGCCATGGTGACCGATCGCGTCCAGTTGGACCACGCGGACGCCGAGCGCTTGCCGTACGAAGATGAGCGTTTTGCAGCGATCATCAGCAACGCGGCGGTGCATCCTTTGCCGGAGCCGTTCCCAGCGTTGGCGGAAGCGGTTCGAGTCACCGAGCCGGGCGGTCTGATCTTCTTCCGCGATTTCCGCCGCCCCGAGGACACGGCCGCATTGGAACACCTGGTGCAAGCTTGGGCGGGCCACGAAAGCCAAAGGCAACAACAGCGGTTTGCGGAATGCCTGTGCGCCGCTTTGACGGTCGACGAGATGCGTCAGATGGTCCAGCCGTTGGGTTTCCCCGGCGAATCGGTGAAGGCCACCGACGATCTATTCTGGACCTGGACCGCCAGGAAGACCCGAATAGAACCAACTTCTGATTCCAATCCACAGGAAACCGGAAATATGGAACGAATCATTGATGACGAGCCAAGGCTATGAAACTGATTGAACTGTGCTGCAAGAACTGCGGAGCGTCGCTGCAGCCGGAAAACTTGTCGATGCAGTTGTTGATCGCGCGTTGCCCGCACTGCGACGCGGTGTTTGCGATCACCGACGCATCGCGCACCCCGTCGGCGACGAGCGAACTTCCACGCCAGCCGGTGGCGATGCCTCGGCAGATCCAGGTGCTGGACCAGGGATATGGCTTGGAGATCCGTCGCAGTTGGTTTACACCGATGCTGTTCTTCCTGGTGTTCTTCTGCATCATCTGGAACGGCTTCATGGTGGTTTGGCATGTCATATCGCTGTCAACAGGCATGTGGTTGATGTCCTGTTTCGGGTTGGTGCATACGGCCGTCGGCATTGGGCTGGCGTACGTCACGATCGCCGGCTTCGTGAATCAGACCGTGATTCGTGTCGGCCAAGGGATGCTGACCGTCCAGCACGGTCCCTTGCCGTGGGGCGGCAACAAGACCGTGCCGTCGCACGAAATCAAACAACTGTACTGCAAGGAACACGTCCAGCGCAGCCAAAATAGCAACAGCCTAACCTACTCGGTGGAAATGATCCTGGACAATGGCCGGGAAACGCTGGTCAAGGGCTTGCACGAATGCGACCAGGCGATCTACATCGAACAAGAGCTGGAACGTTTCCTGAAAATCGAAGATAAACCGGTTTCCGGTGAACTGCCGCGCTGACGCAGTTTTGGGGTCATGATACAACCGTCAACTTCCAGATCAGTTCGATGGCGGCGACTTCTTCCGTTCTTCATTTCAATTGGCAATGGCCATAAGTTATAAGTCAAGACCTGACCCCAGTTGCAGCTACATCGATGCGAAGATGGCGTCGCGTTCGTTGGTGCTTTGTCGAGCCTGATCGATGTCGTCCAGGATATCCAGCCAGCCTTCGTCGCCAGCCAGCACGTCGTCCAAGTGGTTGGACGAGCTAGTCCGGGAACGAACGAGGGATTCGCGGGACGCTTCGCCTTCGCCGCCGCCGGTCCGGTGCTGGGCGTTCAAGTGGTTGATGACGCCTAAGGCATCGCTGGGAGTCACGAACCCGTTGCCATCGACGTCCAGATAGGGTTGCTCGAGCGGCTTGACAGAAGGCAGTCGCTGCGACGGATCGGTGCTCGGGTCGTTCAGGTAGTTGATGACCAGCAGGACGTCGACCGGTGAGACGATGCCATCCCCACTGACATCAAACCGGTTGACCGGGTTCTGCCAGGGATTGCCGATGACCGTGACCTTGTAGTCTTCCACTTCGCCCGCATCGGCCTCGCCACTCGGCGTCAGCGACGTTTGCGTACTCAACCGGAAGCGAGCGAACGTTTCGCCTCGCACGGCGCCTGGCGGAACGACCCGATCCAGTGTGATCCCATTAGCTAGATTCTCGGCCGTCAATTCGACGCTCTGCAAGATGTGATCCCCAGCTCCCCAACTGCCGTTACCGTTCCAGTCGATCCAGGCATCCAGGTAGGCGGGGCCGTCGATGGCCGAGCCGACTCCTGAAACCAGCACGCAGATGGCGTTGTCTGCACAATCGTTGCCGGTCGAGGTGATCCTGACCGTATACGGTCGGTTCGGAATCAAGGGCTCGTTCGCGTTGAAGAACACCCCATCGTGACCGTCGATCGCATCGGCATTGTCCGAAGGGAAACCGTCGCCTGTGATGGTGACCGTCTCGCCCAGCGAGAACCCATCGACGACAACATGTCGTGCCCCGTCCTGAACTCGCAACGTGGGATACGGAGCCGGCGCGTCTCCGTAACTCATCCCGATGCCCAGGAACACGGTGAAGCGAGTGCTGCCGTCCGTCTGGTTGCCAGCCAAGGGATTGCCGGCCAGGTCGCGGATTCCTTCGACGAATCCGACAGACGAGCCGGAACCGCCGGTCGCTCCGCTGACCCGCACCTGGTCCTGTTCGACCGACGCCGATAGGCCGGAGATATTTCTGGCGTTGATGACGCGAGCCGTCTCTAACGCAACCATCTCGCCGGTGAACGTGGTCGACGGCGTGAACGGGATGGGAACGGCCGCATCCCTACCGGGCACCCCTACCTGAGTCAGGTTGGAGTTCATGACGTCCAACGAGTAATCGCTGTTACCGCCCAAGATGACGATGCCATTTCCAGCGTTGTACGGGAACAGGCCCAAATTGGTAGCGCGGATCTGATTGACCAACGTATTGGCCAATTGCGAGGCGTTGGTCGTACCGAAGAAGGGGATCGCCACGTTGCCCGGAGTGATCCGATTGTTGTTGTCGAATTCGAAGGTGACGGTCGTTCCCGCACCATTGCTGATGGAGAAGGTTCGCCCATCGACGATCTGATTCGCGATCGAACCGCCCACCGAAGGAATCCTGAAGCCGAATGCCTGTTGAGCGCCGGGTTGACCGGTGAGTTCGATATTGGCATTCACGATGCGCACGACGTGGTTCAGGCCGCCGCCGACATGGATCGTTCCATCGCCGACGTGGCTGGTGTTCAATCCCAGGTTTTGGGCATTGATGACCGTCGCCACGATTTGAGCGATCTGTTCGTTGGTCTGGGACAGGTTGTAGTTGATGGGCACTCGATTCGGCCCAACACCGCCGACCGTGTTGAATTCGAACGTAACAACTCGACTACCGTCATCGATCGAGAACGTCTGCCCGTTGAAGACGCCGTTTTCGACGCCCATGGGAATGATGGTGTCGGAGACGACCGTCATCGACTGAGTGCCATTGACGCCCAGATGCACTTTGCCGTTGCCGACATTGACGGGCAGCAACTGGACACCTGCCAGGTTCAGTTGGTTGACGATGGCGTCTGCGATTTCGCCTCGCGTACTGAAAGCGTTGAACCCAATGGCACGATGGCCGGGCGTGACGACGCCGTTATTGTCAAACTCCAGCGTGACCGTTCGGGTCGGATTGCTGACGGTGATCGTATCTCCGTCGGCCACACCACCGGGACCCCCGCCAGCCGCAGGAACCTGCAGGGCCAGCGTCTGCGGGATCTGCATGACGTAACCGCTATCATACTCGAACGTCGTGACCATCCCGGATTGGTCGGTCAGTTGGAACTGTTCACCGTCCAGCAGCTTATCGCCGCTACGAGTAAAGATGACTTGTTGTGCACCGCCCACCAACTCGATCAGGTAACTGCTGTCCTGTTGCCAAACGCCGGCCAGCGGAGTCAACCGGATCGTATTGTTGGTCGGATTATAGCCGAACAGATAGTCACGGCCCTCGGTCAACAGACGGGCATTCTGATAGACTCGGACCGTGTTCTTCGTGACCGTGGAATCATCGATCCCGATCCCGACAAAAGGTCCTTCGCGATCGATCAGTTGAATATCGAAGTGATTCAGCGTGGCGTGTACCAGATTGACTCGGGTGGGACTTCTGTCCAGATCCGCCGGCCCGTTATCCAGCGGCTGAATCAGGAAGCTGTACGGCCCTTGGAAGTCAGCCCGTTCTTGGGCACCTCGATCCTTAAAGATGTTTTGCCCCATGCCCGGCGGCGGCGATACCGTGGGATCATCGACTCGCAATTGGCCGCTGGCGTCGTAGTCGGGTGCCAGGATCGGCGATTCGGAGATGCCCAGCGGATGCAACACTTGACGCATCTGCGGGCGATCTTCCAGCGAATCGACCGAGCTGTCGATCAAGGGTGAACCGGGCGACGGATAGTAATTCCCCGACTCGGGATCGACAAACAATCGGGTGGTCGGTTCGGTGGTGATCGGGTGACTGCCCAGCCCCGTACCGATCGCATTGGTGGTGTTGTTGTGATAGACTGAACCGCCGACGACCGCCGTGCTGGTGGAGGCGTCGACCACGATCCCGGCCTCGAGCGTCGAAAACACGTTGTTCAATAATGTGGGACTGACGTTGTTTTCCAGCACGATGCCTTGGCCACGAGGCGATTCGGCATTGGTCACTTGGATGCTACCCGCGTTGATCTCGCCCACATCGTCCGCTTCCCCGAGATACAAATACAACGGAGACGTGACGACCAAGGGCGGATCGAAGCGGAACGTGATCGAGCCGCCTTCGCCCAGGCTGACAAACCCGTCCGCTGCACTTCCCGGAGCCGCCTCGGCATCGAACTCACCGAGTGTGGCGACCTCGTTGTCGACGAACCCGCCCGAGGTCCCGAACAGTTCAAACGCAACCGGGTCGACTTGCGTCCCCGCGTTCAAAACCGTTCCGGCCGGCGAGAAATCAAAAACATCCAAGGCGGGCAGTCCGGGAACCTGTGAAGCGTGGGTCGCCAGGGATGTCGAGAGTTTGACGGCGTCCAGATCCAGGCCGGTAATCGCTCCGGTGCCGCTCAGTGGCCCAAATTCGTCCACCAGGTCAAAACTGTTGTCGGTGATCGTCAGCGAACTGATGGGCGTCGTTGTCAGCAGGCTCAGGTCGGCATAGTAGACGGTCGTCGCCGGGTTGAAACCACCCAGTAAACCGGGCAATGCTTTCACCTCGAATTCGATGGGGTCTTCACTGATCGCCATCGTTCCGACGATTGTGTTGTTGACGATTCGGCCGAAGGGGATCACGCCGGTGGCCTCAACCACCCCGTTCGCGCTCGGGTGTCCCGTGTAGCGAATACCCGCACCATCGCTGACGTTGATGACGTTATTGAAAATGGAAACACCCGGCGCAAGATTCGCCGTATTGACCGTCACCAGGTTCCGGACGGGTCCGGGTTGCGGCATTCCATCACGGCCGCGGATGCCCGCGTCGATCAGGATCCCGTTTTCCAGCGTATCGCTGATGCGGTTGCTGTGAATGAACATCTGGCCTTGATCGCGGTGCAGGTTCTGATCGCCCTGACGGCGGTATTCTTCGACGACCAGCCCAGGCGACGTTAGCGGACGTTCGATCCGGATCTCGTATCGCCCCGTCGTGCGAGCAATTCGCCGATCGCTACCGGGTTGGCCGGGCGGTACCGAAGGATCGTAGGCGCCGTTGCCGAAGGCGCTGACGCCGATATAGTACACGCCGTCTTCGGGCGCGACGAAGTTCAGATAGGAATCGCGATGAGGCAACGCTCCGGCAGCAGAAAGCTGCTCGCCCGGCCCCAAATCATCGTCGCTCTCCAAAGGCTTAAGCTTGCCGCATTCGTCCTCGATCATCACGGGTGACCCGTCGGCGTGGAAGACTCGCAACAGCGTGTCCAGCGGAGAACCGATCACCGATGCCGCCAAGTCGATGGTCAGCGCTTCTCCCCCACGCAGTTCCACCTTGAACAGATCCACATCGGCCGCCAGGCCGGGCAATGCCGGATCGGGATTGTCCCCGATGAACCCGGTGGCAAAGTAGCCCAAGCGGCCGCCGGGGACGATGCCGGTTTCCACGGCTTCTTCCAGCGTATCATTGCTCTCGGCCACCGCCACATTTCCCGTGGGACCGTTGCCGACAAGACCTGCCACCACGCTGACATCGCCGTACAAGTGCAGCCGATTGCTGGTGCTGGCGGTGCCCGTGACCACCCCGTCAGACGTGGTTGCGCGCAATTGCAGCCGCTGCTGGATCGAATGGTGGTTCAGCACGTCGCGGATGCGTCGAGCCATCGCAACGGCGCTGTCGCTGGGATGGAAGGGGATCGCCACGTGCCCGTCGCTGACCCCATTGGCGGCGGTCAGGTCATCGAACTCGAAGACGATCGTCTCGGTGCCGCGGATCGTGAACGTTTGCCCGTCGGCGAAGACCGAACCGTCGCCGACCGTCATGCTGATCCCCTCGGCCAGCCGATCGTTGATGTCGAAACTGGTATCTAACACCAACGTGGTATCCTCGCCGACGACGGGTGTCCCGTAGGATGTCGCCTGGCGGATCTCCAACTGGTACCGACCCCGGTTGATTTCGTTGGCCGGTTGGGCCGTGTTCGCAACGAACAGCCCTGAACCGTTCTCGTCGTCATCGTCATCATCATCCACCGGTTGCACCGTACCGGTCACCATTTCGCCGCGCGCTGCAAAGCCGATGATGATGTCGTCGATGTAGACGCCTTCAAATAGATTATTTCTCATCCCAAGCGCGCCGGGATAGTCGATCGGGTCGTAGACGCCCCCGACGCCGGTCGAGGCATCGAAAGCGCCGAATCGGTCGCCAAACAGCCCGCTGCCAGGTAACGCGGTGGCAAGATCCGATGGGCCGGACAGTCCGAACGGTCCGGGATCGCCCACGCCGTACCTCAAGATCTGAACTGACTCATGTCGCATCTTGATTGCGTCGACGTTGCCGCTACCCAGCCGGTTGGCTAGCGCCGTGCGGATCGCGTCGGCCACATGCTGGCTACTCATCCCGGCATGCACAGCAACGGGCACCACGGGCACCTCTTGTCCGCGGCTATCCTCCGCCGAATCCGAGACGCCTCCCTGGCCCTCGACAAACGACTCGGGCAACCCGGAAACAACTACCTGACCGGCACCCGGCAGATTCACTCGGTTGCCCACCCATTGCGGTCCCGCCGGATGGATCGCCGGCGGTGGCGAATCCAGCATGACTCGGTAAATGATCCCAGCCAACTCGCCGGCCGTTTCGGTGCCAACGAACGGGATGGCCACATGCGGCGTGCCGTTGGTCTGACCGACGACATCATCGTTGTCGAATTCGTAGACTTTTCCGTCCACGGTGATCAAGTCGCCATCGCTGATGGCTGCCCCTGTCGGAGCGACGAGCGTCGGTCCCAGATCCACTTCAAATACCAGGACCACATCACGACGCAGCAGTCCGGTGAGCGAATCTTCGACCAGATCCGTCAGCGTAAACTGCTGGCCATCATGCAATTCCCATCCCGGGATGGCTCGCAACTGGTTACCCGTTGTATTCAGATCCAATTCCAGATCGCGTCCGCCGGAACTCTTGCCACCGGCGGTGCTGAAATCGAAGCGGAGCCGCAAGTTGTCCTGGCCGGCGTACGGCGACAGATCGATCCTGGCTTGACGCCATTGCCCCACGTCGAAGGTTTCCGCGCGAGTGAACGGTTGCTCGTTCTCCGTTTTGCCCGTCTGAGGGTTGATGGCCGGGAATGAATCGAATTCATCGTCATCGTTTCGCGGTCCCAGCACCGAATTATTGGTGCTCAGCAGTTTCCATCGACCATCGTCTCCGGAGATATACACGCGGAACGCGTCGGTCATCGGCAACGATTGCGTGGCGTCTTCGTCGGAATGCTCGGTCTCCAGGAAGTAGTTGTAGTACAACGTCGGCTTATCGGCCGCAGCGTAGCCCTGCATGCTGAACGGGTTGCTGACCAGCGTACCATGCGCCCCGCCGATAAAGTTATAGCTGAATGCCTCGGTCGCGGTGGCGAAACTTCCCGAACCGAACTGAGGCTGCTGCAAGGGACCTTCGTACCCGAAGTACAAACTGGCGTTGCCGTCCACCGCCGCGCGACTGCCATCGAACGATTCGGCGATGCCATGCCCTTCGTCCAGGCCTCGATTGGTCGTGCTGTGCCACAAGTTGGCATCCAGACTGGCAAACGCGAGCCCACGCGCATTGGCGATGCCTGTGTCGACAAACGTCGTGCTGTTGGCAAAGACGGGTTGCGGATTACCGAACGTATCAAACGCGAACATGCGTCCGGAATCGGACATGCCGAACAACAGGTTCTCGTAACGTCCATACTCGGCGTTCGCGGGGCCGGCAACCAAACCGGTAAAACGCACCGGTTGGTGCGTCTGCTGCAAGGTGATCGTTTCGGTGTCGGGTACGGTCTCGTCGGAAAGACTGTCTTCTCGATCCAGGGTGATCACGATCTCCGTCATCTCCTGACCGCCGATCGAGACCAATGCGGGCGGCGAAATCGATGCGATCGTATAGCTAGCGTCAAGTTCTTGCACATCGTTGAATTCGGAGCCAAAGACCAGCAAGTTCCCGCCGACGACGAATCGTGGGATCAGCTCGCCCGTATCTTCATCCAACTGATAGAACGGATCTGCCTGACCCACCGGTTCGCGGATAGTGATCGTCCGCGTCTCTTCGGAGAACTCCGACCCCATGGTCAGATATTCCGCCGGGATCGGCATGGGGTTGACTCGCGTCAGAAGCTTCTGGGATCCGTCGACGTAGTCCAGCACATTGGTCGAGTCCGGATTATCCGTCACATCCGGTTGGAACTGCTGTCCCGTGCCACGATCGACGATGCGGAACAGACCGCCCGTGTCGGTAACCGTGTACAGTTGCGGACCCACGAAGGCCATGCCCGTCATGCTGCCGCCCGGTGCGGGTGTCCCGACGGGAAGCGGGCAATGCGGTGTCCCGGTGACGCTGAATTCGCAGAAGAACGACGCATCGGCATCGGTCAGGATCACCAAGGATGCATCGCGAGTCGCTGGGATGTCCGCCAGTTCCAAAGCGGCGTGAATCCGCTCGGCGATCCGTTCGGCATTGTCATCGGCCAGGAATGGGATCAGCCGCTTGCCGACCGTCCCACCGGGGGTCCCCACGTTCGTGAAGACCACGTCTTCCGGATCCAGCGGATTCTGGTAGCGGAAATTATTGAAATCGACGTTCGCGACGTCCTGGAAGTTGATGCGATCTCCGAACGCCCCCACCTGCAACAGTGGCTCGATATTCGGATCGCTTTGGATCGCGCGAGCGATCGCTTGGCCGATCTCAAAGCCAGCCGAGGTTTCTTCGACGTAAACCGGGATGGCCCCCGGGTTGACGCCCACGGCGCCCTCGATCGTGAAGCCGGTCGGTGGCTCTGGTAACGGCAGTTCGACGATCTGTTGGGTAACGGGATCCCAGCGAACTCGCCGGAATTCGGCTCGGACCTCGAAGATCGTCTCGGCGCCGACGCCGGGCTGATCGACCCACTCCAGTGTGATGCGTCCTGTTGCACCATTGGGCGCGGCTAACTCTTCGGCAATGACGCTTCCGCCCACCAACGTATCTCCCCATTCGTTGACCGCGGCGAGGATGGTGTCGACGATCACTCGCTGATTATCAGCGGGCTGCAGCTCGATCGAACTGGCAAAGGGAACGATCGGTTGCAATGTCGCCGGCACGAACTCGAAGGTCTTCACGCCGGGATTCACGTTGGACGCACCGCCGGGGACGGGCATGATTTCGATATCCAACAGGAAGGCTTCCAGGTTGGCGTAACGAGCCACATCGACCAGATTCTGACCGGTCGCGCCCGGGAAGATCCAAACGACCGAACCCGTCGAGAACTCGAAAACCAGCGGGCCCGTCGGCGTGGTGATGACGAAGGAATCGCCGTCAAAGATCACTTTGGGGTTGGCTGGGTCGAAGCCTTCCTGGTTGGCCAGCACTTCGATCAGGTAGTCGAATCCCGCGTCGAATTCGAAGGGGACTCGAGGACGATCCGCGCCCGGCGAAACGTCGAAGAAGTCGGTGTCTCCGATGCTGAACTGCGTCCGTCCGCTGGCATCCAACAACGTGGCATCGATCCCGGTGATCGTGGACGTGAAACCGCTGGCCGGGAAGATGTCGAACGTGGACAACAGCGTGCCCAAATCGATCTTGTTCGTGCCGCTCTCGTTCAGATTGACCTGCTGGGCATCCGGCAAAATCGTTCCCGTGCGAGGATCGAACTCGAAAATCAAATTCCGGCGTTTGGCAACTCCCGTGAACAGATCGTTCACGTCGCCCCGATCGCCGATGGCAAACCCGCGAACCTGCTCGCCACTCTCCGGGTTGTTGAATGCCATGGCCTGCAACAGCACCCCCACGCCGTCATCGATGCGCGCCGGTATCGCGGGATTCGCCGCATCGGCCACGAATGTCTCGATGCCCGAATTGCCCGACAGGGTGCCCAGGTCGACCACCTGGTCCGTGCCGATCTGGATCAAGGTCGTGCTGCTGGGATCGATCCGCACGTAACCGCCCGTGTTGACATCGGTGGTCTGAATCTCGAGCGGTTCTCCGCCTAATCGCGGTTCGACGATCGAGTATCCATACAGGCCGCTGGGGAATGGGTCGGATGGATCGGGACCGACCGCATCCAGCAACGCCAAATCCCCCACGTTCCAGCCCAACGAGCCGACGCGAGTGATCAACTGGCCCGTCATCGGATCGAGAACGATCAGATCGTTCCGATTGTCCGTCAGCGGAATGCCTTCCCGATCCCGTAAACCGGGCTCGACGACAAACAGGCTGACGTCGCCCAAATCGAAGGGAACGGCCGCCGGCAGCGATGCGTAGACTCGCGTTTGCGTCTCACCCGGCGCTGGCATCTGACGCAACACGGGCGCCGTTTGGTGCTGAGTATCTCGAACAATGGGCTCCGACCGAATGATTGTCAAGTCCGGATCGTCCGGGTCGGCCGTCAGCCGGGTGATCGTGGTCATCAGTGTGCGTCGGATGACGTGCTCGCGGAGGGTGACTTCGCCGTGGTCGCCCACCTGGACTAACCACGTCGAAAAGTTCACCACCTGCGGTTCGAAACTTGGCAGTTCGTCGGGATCCGTCGCCTCGACAGGCCCGGGAGGATTGCCGCGGATGGATTCCGCGATCGCCGTCGCAACCTGCTCGGCCGAAAACGTCCGTTGGACCGGCACACGGATATTTCCGGGAATCACGATGCCATTGAAATCGAATTCGAACGTTCTTTCACCACCCTGATCGGTGATTGTGAACGTCTGACCATCGGCCAGTTCGGTGCCGGGCAATGCCAGGATCGTTCCTTCTGGCGAGTTCTCTTGGATCGCTTCGACGATGGCTGCCGCAACGTCCTGCGGCGTAAAACCCAGTTCGAACGGAATCGGGACATTCCCTGCGCGTACTTGGCCATTCATGTCGAATTCGTAAACGACTTGCTGGCCGTTGGCACTGGTGATCATCAACGTTTCGCCATCGACCAGTCCCTGACCGCCGGGCGCGAAGAGCGTCGCCTGATTCTCGGCGCCGAATAGCACGGGGATTTTCGGCGATTGGGCCGTGGAGTGCGAACCGATGGCGTCGATCCGGTCCTCGGCAATCCGCTGGACCGAATTGATCGGTTCCACGCGAACCAGCGGATTATCCACCGTGGGCGCCAAGAACTGTTGTAGTTCTGCCGGGATCACGGCGTTGGACGATACGGCGATATGATAGACTCCTGGAGCCAATCCGGTGGCGGGCATCTGCACGGTGCCGATGAAGGGATCCTTGGCCCCCACCGACCCGCGCAGCAGGTCCTGAGTTCCCGTACTGCCGCCAATCGGTCGATCGTCGGGGGTGTTGGAATCGCCGCCCATCAGCACCAACCGCGCCTGGTCGTCGAACACCCACAGATTCGTGTTCGCGCGGGCCAGCCCATCCGCATAATCGATGTCGAACACCAGGGCCGCATATTGCGGGGTCATCGGGGCGTCGGACACCGGGATGACTTGCGCCGCCTCCCAGGAACCTTCGGCGACCGGCAACCCGGTGGGCGCGGGGCCTCGGGTGCCATCGGTGATCGAGCTTCTGTCGGCGGATAACGCTGCCGTGTACACACCTAGCGTCAATTGCGGAGCATCGACCAACTGCGTGCCCGTCAGTTGCAGGCTGCCGTCCGCGAAGACCGTCCCTGAAAACCGCTCTCGCCCGGCAAACGCCCCGTCCGCAACCCAATCGAAATAGCCGGAGACGATATCATCCGCTCCGCGAGGCGATTGAGACTCGAACACCAACGTCGAGCCTTCCCAGTCGATATCGGCCAACGTGCCGGCCACGTCCCAGACACCTCGAGTCAAATCGCCGGGCAACGGTCCGTACTCGACCCGGAACCGGTACCAGTCCACATCGTCGTTCGTAAAGATCTCGCCCGCCACACTGATCGTGCCGCGATCCGTTGCCAATAGGTTGCCCAGATCCTGCGCATCGGCGGGGGTGTTGTTATTGTCGTTGGTCGGCTGACTGCGATCCACGATCTCGGCGGCTTCGCCCAGCAAGGGGGAATGATACGGCTGGCCGATCAACTCGATGCCGTTGGTCGCATACCGGATATCCGCCATGCGGATGGTTGTGCCCGGCAACTCGTCCAACTCTCGCAACCGGACTTGCAACTGGTAAATGCCCATCGTCTTGCCGGCATTCAGGTTGTCCAGGTCGCCGCTGTTGCTGCGCACTCGTACGAAGTAGGTATTGGTCGAGTTGGCCGGTCCGGGCAGGATCAGTCGCATGCCCGCATCGCCAGGATTGGTCGACCAGTGATCGTGCGACAAGAACGGCGATTTGTTCAATGGCTGGACCTGGACGGCCGGTTTCCCATTGGTCAGTGTCCGAGCATACAATAGGCTGGGGTCGGCAGACTCGGCAAAGGAACTGGTGGACCGAGCCAGCACGGTGCCGTCGGAATCGATCAGTTCCAACACC
Source organism: Planctomycetaceae bacterium (assembly GCA_007695205.1). Classification (GTDB taxonomy): domain Bacteria; phylum Planctomycetota; class Planctomycetia; order Pirellulales; family Pirellulaceae; genus SKKK01. The sequence goes on along the minus strand of REEF01000906.1, from coordinate 13,157 downwards.
GTGTCCAACGCCCGCGAGGTGCGATCGATGTCCAACCAAACCTCGGTGCCGGCGTCCGCGTTAAAGCTGAATACATCCAGGTCGCCGACCCGATTCAGCGAACCATGGATCTCGAATCCCAACCGACGATTCTCGTCAGCGGCCTTTTCGTGAGGCGCCAGAACTCCCAGATGCTGAGCGGTCGACGGTGTTTCGTTGTTGCCCGCCTGTAGCCCGGGACTGGATTCCAGTTCCATCACGATCTCGACATTACGATCGTGCGCATACTGCTCCAGCCGGATGCTCTGCCAATCGCCCGCGAAATTCTGCGGCGTCGTATCGATCGTGGGATCTTCCAGGATCAAATTCAAGAAGGTTGTGATCGTCGCCTCGGTCGATCCCGGATTCAACGTCCAAGCAAAGGCGGTGGTGACGTCGGCCAAGCCGTACACCATTCCCAGGTCAGGATCGTTGAACGGCGTCAGCGCGGCCGTGTTGATGTTACCGTTTTCCGTGAACGTGGTCCCTGCCCCGGTAATCGTGTTCTTCAGCAGCGGGAACTGGTCGGCCGCCCAGCCATCCCACGAAGCGTTGATCAAACCGTCACCCGGCGCGTACACCCCCGACTGGCTGAACCCGACCCGCTCGGCGTTATCCAGCGTGTAGACCTCGAAATTGGGCGTTCCCGGCGCCGCGGAAACGTACAGCAGGTCGTCGTTGGGGCCCAGGATGTCCTGGTCCAGGTAATTGATGAAGCGGACGTTTCCGAATTCATCCGAACTGCTAAAGGTAATTTCGTTGTGCAGCGTGGCGAAACCGGGAATGAAGAACGTCCGGACCTCCCAATCGATCTCGCCGTTCGGACCTTCGAAGCTGCCCGAGCTGGTGACTTCGTTGGGACCGGTCAGCTCCGGTCCGTCGGTCATGGTCGCGCCCAAATCAAAGGCTTGTCCATCGATGCCCACGTCGACGTAGTTCAGGAAGTCGTACAGGAAACTGACATCTTCGAACAACTGGGTGAGCCCCTGCGCCGTCACCAAGTCGCTGAACCGCGCGCTGCCGCCCGCCCCCGGGACGATGCCGAATCGCCCCGGAACCGATTCGGGGACGTTGTTGTGGATCAGCAGTTCTTCCTCCGGATCCTCGTCCGGGTCGATGATGTCGGGAACGGTGGGCAGCCGAGGCCGGGTGCTGCCAAGTCCGGGAGCGTCGCCATCGTTGTTCGTGTCGCCCTGCGGCCTGCCCTCCGGTGTGAATCCGGCCGCTGCCGTATCGTCCCGCAGCGACGTCATGATTACCGGGTATCCGGGTTGGCCCACCACATGCAGCATCCCTCCGATGCGGTCCGTTACATCCAGCGGCCGCCCGGTCGCAACGATTCCGGCATGGTCGCCGAACAACTTGACCACCAGGCTCTCCTGCGGGCTGCTCTGCAAACGCAATCCGCCGAAGGTCTGGAAGTCGGGAATGTAGATGGTATCGTCCAGGACCACGTGGACAATATCGGTATCGTCCCAGACCCCGTGCGTTGTCAGCGTTCCACCGCGGACCTGCATCCCGTTGATATCGTTGTTGCCCAACCGGTTGCCGCGGATCAGCGGGCCGCGGTTGTCCACCAGTTGCGCCTGCACATCGGCCAGCCCTGTCGATCGCCCGTGATCGCTGACCGGCTGCCAATTCAGCGCATTGACATTGATGCTGATCGCCGGTCCGCTGTTGTCACGGATCACGTTATCGACCAGCACGGGTTGCGAACCGCGCACGAAGATCACTCCCTGGTCGTTGGAGCCGCGACCGGCTCGGTTCGACTGGGCCAATCCGCTATCGCCACTTTCGTTGAATTCGAACACCGAGTTGGTGACGCGTGCTTTGGCCTGTTGGATCTCCACGGCGTTGAACCCGGAGAAGGCACCGGGGATTTCAGCGATGCCGCCGCCGTACGCCACGACTGCATGGTCCAAGCTCATCTGGCTCATCGGCCCCGCGTACAAACCGGCCCATCCGCCCGGTTCCACTTCGCCGATCCCGCTGGTCTCAAAAGTCCCTCCAGCGCCGTAACGGTGGTCCAGCAGCGAGGTGAAGACCACGTGGCGTCCCGGCATGCCCTCGGCGATCAATTGTGATCCGAACGACGTTTCGATCGTGCCGCCGTTGAGTTTTACCACGGCGCCCGGATCGATCATCAGCCGTCCTGCCGGGCGTCCTTCCAAAAATGAATCCGAACCCAGCCAAATCTGCCCCAGTTCGGCACGCTGGTCCGTGTAGCGGTAGTTCTGCGACTGTAGCGTCGCCTGGCTCAATTCGGCGACCAGCCCATATTCGGATTTCGTCGAGCGGTAGATTCGGAGGGCAGCAAAATCGTGCGGTACTGCCGGTAGATTCCTCAGCAGCACGCCCTGCGTGACGCCCGAGTCTTCATTGATCACGCGGATCAAAGCCGACTCGGTGGGATCCGAAGCCGCCGTTTCGTTCCCGTAGGCGTCGACAAACGTCATCCGGTAATCGACCGTCCCGGCAGGCAGTTGTGGCAGGTTCGGGTTCGCCGCCAGCGTCTGCAGTCGAACCAGGGTGGCATCGGGAGCGTCCGCACGTTGGATCGGTCCGCCCGGACTGCCCGCGATCCGTAGCGGCTCGGCAACCACGTGGACGATATCCGTGTTGTTCCACCGCCCCGAAACCGTCATCTGCTCCAAGGCGCCGCCCGGCGCCGTCTTGGTGCGCACGAACAACCCATTGATCGAATTGTTGATCAGACGATTGCCGCTGACATCCGGACCGATCCGGGTATAGTCCGAGGTGAACGGTTCGCCGTCGCCCTGGTATCGAGGCGCATGGAAATTGGTTTCCTCGAAGCTATCCGGATTCATCGAGATGGCCACATCGGCGCTGTGCATGATCGAGTTGTTGGTGATCGTGGGCCGAGCGGAAACGGTGTAGATGGGCGCGATGACGCGTGGTTGGCCGTCGATCAGGACCGAGCCGCCGCCATAACGGATGTCGGCAAAGTTGATCGTGTTCAGGAACGTCCCACCGGCTTCCAGATCGATGCGCTCGGGCAGACTGCGATCCAACCGATTGCGGAAGATCATCCCACCCCAATCACCAGCCTGGGGTGTCTGCGACCTGGACGGGTTGCTATCCCCGCCAAGACCTTCGTCATTGTACGAGGTGAAATAAACACTGCCCGGCTGCGGACGCCCTAAAGCATCTCGGACCACATTGCCATTAGCATCCAGCAGCCTTGGCGTCCCGAGAATCTGCAACGCGCCGCCGCTGCGGTCGATCGACGGCGAGGAACTGCCGACATCGATGTACCCGCGTCGCAGCTTGAATACCGCCCCCCGGTCGATCATGACCGTCACGCCCTGGGGGACCTCCAGACGAGCACCGTCCGACAGGGTCCGTCCCAAAGAATCAAAACCGATCTCATAAGGCCGAGCGTCCTCGGGGGTCGCCAGCAGTCCATCGGCGCCGCCATTGCCAAGAATACGCACCACTCGCGGCGAATTCTGGCTGGCCACGGTCTTCGCATGATTCATTGCAGTGACCAGGTTATTGAACGGGGCGCCCAAACTGCCGTTGCCGCCGGCCGGCGCCACCTTGTCCACAAAAATGGTCTGCGAATCGACTCGGAACCAGAAATTGAACACGCCGCCCGGCAATCCGTCTCCGTTGCCGTCCAGTGGAGTCCCCGTCACGTCCTTGATCGATGAGAACGCGTCCGGCCGAAAGTTTAATCGCAAATCGTAAGCACCCTCGGTGATCCCTCCATAACCGCTGCCCGCGACGTCCGGCCGGTACTCCTCGTTGCCCTTCGAAGATACGCCGACGAAATAGATTCCCGGCTCCAGTACCAGTTCCAGGTGCGAATCGCTGCCGTAATAGTCGTCGTTGACCGCCACCAACTGGACTTCGCCCGTTTCCCCGACCTGCCGATACAACTTCAGATACGTATCCAGCAGGCTGGCGTTTTGCTGTCGCTGGGCGATGGTTTCGGCCGTAAACAGTCCCGTCTTTTCGATCCGGAAACGATACAGGTCGATATCCTGCCCGTTGGGACGATAGGCGTGTTGGCCCTGGATGACATCTTGGGCACCCGGGTACACCGGTTCGACCGGCTGATCGAAGCTCAACATCGGGTCCGAACCCATCCAGCTCCCCGGAGGAAGATGCTCCGTGTCCTTCAGTCCCAGCAGGAACCCGATGCCTCGTACGGCCGATTCGAACCAGCTTATGCGAAGCGGACTGTCCGTCGGTCCGAATCCGTCGTACCAATTCTCCGACGCATCCAGCACCAGCCGCAGATCGTTGGACAATGGTTGGCTGTCGTAGGCGATCGCCCAGCCGTCACCGCTGGCCGAAGTCAGTTCCGGATCGATCACGCGCAAGTCGCCCGTGGCGATGGTAAAGCCCTGCGAGGCCGTCTCGACGAACTGGACACCCAACGATCGACCCCAGACCTCGAACGCTTCCCGAGCCCGTTGCTGCTGGTCGTCGGAGATCAGATTGGTCAGTGGATTGCCTTCCGGGTCGGTTCCGTAGTCCGAGCGGAAATTGTAATACAGGGTCGTGATGCCGTTGCTGGCGTCGGCGATCGTCGGCGTCGGTGGAGCCATCGAGGACGAACCGGTGCTGCCCAACGGTAGCCGACGAAAACCGGGCTCGTCGCTGGAACCCGGCAGCCCGATCGGATCGACCTGCGGTCGAATGGCCGACGAGATCAGGAAGCTGCCGCTGAGTGGCGCATTGGCACTGGGGCTCAAGTCGTAGGCCGAATCCAGCGTCGATCCGACATTCGTATCCCGCAGATCCAAAAGCACGGGCCGCGCCGCTTCGCTGGCAGGATCGCTGGATCCCACCGCCTCGTTCGTGCCGATCCGCAACCGGAACGAACCGGTGCCGCCGGCGGGCATCAGTTGATGCAACGGAGCTGCGAAGGTCAGCAGGATGCGATCGGCATCGGCCGAATACTGAACCGACGTCGGCGAAAACACCAAGTCGTCGTGCGGCGTGGCCGTGTCGTTCGTGTAGATCAGCTTGTAGAAGTCGGGGTTCGTCGCGCTGGCCGGATCCAAGTCGTCGTCGTTCAGATACACCTCGATCTGATTCAGCGACTGCGAGAGCACGCCGGTTTCGGAGCGGACGACCGGCTGAGGCACGACGGCCAGAACGCGAGCGCCCAGGTCCAGCCGGAAATTGAGCGAAAAATCGATGCCGTCATCGATGTTGTTGTCCGTGGAATCTCCCAACGAGAATCCGGCGGTGTTGCGGAGCGGGTTCGATCCGGTGCCCGCGATGTCGATCCGGTAGTGATCGTCCGGCAAGGGTTCCGCAAAGCGGAAAATGACTTCCTGAGGCGTGCTGCCCAGCCCCACATAGCCGGGCTGGACCGCCACGTCGTCGGCACCGCTGAGCACCAGCGGCGAATACGTCACCGGTCCGGCTGTGATGTTCCGAGTCGCCGCGCCCACGCGCAGCGTGGCCCGGACAATCGCCGATGCCGTCGGGTGTGCGTTGAGTGCCGAGACAAGCTGGCCCGCCGTGGTCTGGTTGCCCGTGTTCGAATTCAGCTCGATCCGAAGCCGTCGACTGTCCAGCACCCGGATCACCGGATCTCCCGCGCCGCCTCGATCCACCCGCGCGAACTCGATCGAAATCCCGTTCGCTGCCGGACCGGACCGGACGGCCGTGAACGCGACATCCACGTTCCCCGCGTTGAAATTCGTGCTGGCCTGGGCGATATTCGCGCCAGTCAACCGAACCGGCGAATAGTTGATCTGAGGGATCGAAATCTGCGTGCTCGACGACCCGGCGACGATCGACGGTTGGACCAAGTCCCTGGCCGCCGTGTGATTGTTGATCGCCAGCACCAGATCGGCTGCCGTCGAACGATGCTGGGCGTTGGCGTTCAACTCGATATAGATCTCGCGGCCCTCGACCTGGATACGCGGCAATCGAGCCCCGCCCGGATCGCTCTTGGAAAACACCAGCGAGATCTCGTTGCCCAACGGCCCGGGGGTCGCTGACGTGAATTGCATCACGACCAGACCGTTCGTATTGAAGTCCGTGCGGGTCGATGCCGACACGAAGTGACCGTCACCCCCAGCTCGGGTGACTTGTATCGCACCCAACGTCGCTTCGTCGATGACCTGCCCCTCGTTGAAGCGGAACGTCAACTCTTGAGGCGCCACGTTGCGAGTGTCGCCCTCGGCTAACAAGTCCCCCCCATTGGGCTGCACTCCGATCAACTGGGGACCCAACGTCAATAAACGTCGGTCCTCCAGAGTCTCCAGTTGCAGAGCGCGCCGGGCACCCAGCTTTTGACTGGAACCTCGCTTTTGACGTCTCTTTATGAGTTGTGACGACGACCTTCGCTTACGGCCAGTGGTCATACCAACCTCGTCCTTCATCGCAGCTAATTAAACGGATCCGGGGACGGAAATTCATTGTGACGATCGGCAAAGCCCCGCAGTGGGTTCTCTACCCCTAGGCGCAGGGACAGTTCGGCATCTTCTCATTACGTCAAAATCGGGGAAGCCGAAAGTTAACATGAGCAATCTGGGAAACATAAGAAGATATACGTCACTAGAGTCGGATTATAGTTGACTGTAGGGGTTATGCAAAAAACAAATGTTTCCACAGACGCTCCCAAGGGGGCAAAGTGGGAATCGTCCAAGGCCATTTGACGAACCATAAGACGCTGAAGTTCCCTTTACCCCTACCCAGTTTAACACACGATCTGACGCCTTGATTGGTCCTCGAAGATACTGATTTTTAAGGATTTGTGGATTCTGCGTCGTAGGTCGGGCTTCGGACGATGGCGATTTGTTTCACCGGTTCCAAGCGAGCGGATTTCGCGGATTTTAACGGTTTCACCTGGCGAGGACGGTGCTATAATCCGGCCCTATGAACGCCGAACTTTCGCCCCATCAGCCGATCGATGTACGTATGCGAGGCTTCGCTTCGCGGGCAACGGTAGACCAAGCGTGGCGATGGATCGACGGACAGACGGCTTGCATGCCCTCCGAAATGGTGGCTCTGGACGACTTGGCCGACCGTGTCCTGGCCCAAGAAATTGTCAGCGACGTCGATGTTCCCGCGTTTGATCGAGCCATGATGGATGGCTTTGCTGTCCAGGCCCAAGATACTTCGGGCGCGTCAGCCTACAACCGCCTGACACTGACCATCGTGGGCGAAGTCCTGGCAGGCCGACAATTTCCTGCGAGGATCCGCACCGGCCAAGCAGTCAGGATCATGACCGGAGCCCCCTTGCCAGAGGGTGCCGATTCCGTGATTCCAGTGGAAATGGCGCAATCCGAGGGGCAAGCGGTTTCGATCGTGGCCGAAGTAACGCCGGGCAAGCACGTGGGACGCATTGGCGAGGACATCGCATGTGGCTCGGTTGTCTTACGCGCAGGTCGTCGACTGCGACCTCAAGATGTGGGGGTTCTGGCCTCCATCGGAATCGCAGAGGCTGCGGTCGTGGGCAAACCGTGCGTCCGAATCATCGTGACAGGCAACGAGCTGGTGCCTGCTGGTTCTCGGGCGGTAGGCAGCCAGGTGGTGGATTCCAATGGCCCCATGCTGGCCGCTTTAATCCGTCGGGACGGTGGTGTGCCGATCTATCCCGGCATCGTGCCGGACGACCCGGCCAGCATTCTGACGGCGATGCGAGATCGAGCGGATGTTGTGCTGGTATCTGGCGGTTCCAGCGTGGGACAGGAGGACCATGCTCCGGCCTTGCTGGCCGAGCACGGACAGCTCGACGTGCACGGTGTGGCGATGCGGCCCAGCAGTCCGGCAGGGATGGGGCTTCTGGACCAGCGGCTGGTCTTCTTGCTTCCCGGCAACCCGGTCTCGTGCTTGTGCGCGTACGATTTCTTTGCGGGCCGCGCCATTCGCGCGCTGGCAGGGTTGCGTGGACCATGGCCATACCAGTCGGTTCGGTTGCCGTTGGCTCGAAAGTTGGTCTCCGTCGTGGGGCGTCTGGATTATGCTCGAGTGAAGATCATCGACAATCAGGTGCACCCCCTGGCGATCAGCGGCGCCTCGATGCTCAGCTCGACCACCCGTGCTGACGGCTTCGTCGTCGTCCCCCAAGACAGCGAAGGCTACCCGCCCGGTGCGGAGGTCCAGGTGTGGCTATACGGCTGACCGCCGTTTGCCGACTGGCGAAGCGTCCGGCGATCCGTTAAGCTATGAAGTTAAGTTCTGTCAGAAAAGGGGTCTGACCCTTTGAAGGGCACGCTGGAAACTCCAAAAATACGGTGTGCCTGGAGAGGGTCAGACCCCTTTTCTGACAGAGCCTAGGAATCCCGGTGGAGATCGTCGTCCATCCTACCTCGATCGCCCTCGCCCGCCTTCAGGAGCCTTGCCGGTGGACATCATCCGCTTTGCCATCACCAATCCAGTCAAGGTCACCGTCGGCGTGATCCTGGTGCTGCTGTTCGGGGTGATTTCGCTAAGTACCATCCCCATTCAGTTGACCCCGGACATCGAACGTCCCGTGGTAACCGTGCGGACCGAGTGGACGGGGCGCAGTCCCGAAGAGATCGAGCGTTCGATCTTGATCGTGCAGGAAGACAAGCTCAAGACGCTGCAGGGCTTGTACAAGATGACTTCGGTGGCGCAACTGGGGCGAGCCTTCGTCACGCTGGAATTCAACGTGGGCTATGACATGTCCCGCGCCTTGCAGGAAGTGTCCAGTCGATTGGACGAGGTGCGTTCGTATCCGCCCGATGTCCAGCGCCCGGCGATCCGAGCCTCGGACACGGCCAGCGACGATTCGGTCGCCGTCTGTTTGCTGCAAGCCGAAGACCCGACCTTTGACGTCGCTCGTTTTTTCGATTCGACCGACCGGTACCTGAAGCCCGCCTTTGAACGCATCCCCGGAGTCGCGGAAGTCGGTATTTTCGGTGGTCGGTCCCACCAGGTCCAGGTCCGTTTCGATCCGGTTGCCCTAGCGCAGCGTGGCATTCGAGTGACCGAACTGCGTGACGCGTTGCGGGCGGACAATCTGAACGAATCGGCGGGCGACATGGCCGCCGGGCGTCAGGACGTGCGATTCCGAGTGGTGGGCCAATTCGATTCGCTGGACCCGTTGCGGCAAACGATCGTCAAGTACGACGCGCACGGGGTACCGATCCGCGTGGAAGACATCGCCGAGGTCGAACTGGCCCTGGAAAAGGCGACTTTTTTTTCGCAATGCAAGGGTGCGTCGTCCATGACGCTGTTCATTCGGCGCGAGGTCGGTGCGAACGTGCTGGAGATGATGCAGCAGGTCCGCGAGGTGATCGAAGAACTCAACGCGCCCGGCGGTGTCTTGCGTTCGTACAAAAACGACCGCTACGGTCTGCGATTGCGTTTGGTGATGGACGACACGTATTACATCCACCGCGCGTTGGGCCTGGTCCGCGAGAACCTGATGCTGGGCGGCAGCTTGGCGGTGTTGGTCCTGCTGTTGTTTTTGCGCAGCCTCCGTCCGACGCTGATCATCGCCGTCGCGATCCCGATCTCGATCATCGGCTCGTTTGTCGTCATGGCGGTAACGGGCCGGAATGTGAACGTGATCTCGTTGGCCGGATTGAGCTTTGCGGTCGGCATGGTGGTAGACAACGCGATCGTGGTGTTGGAGAACATCGACCGGCACATGGCATTGGGCGAGAAGCCGGCCGAAGCCGCGTATCGAGGCACCAAGGAGGTCTGGGGCGCCATTTTGGCCTCGACGTTGACGACCGTGGCGGTTTTCGCACCCGTGCTGACGATCAAGGAAGAGACCGGCCAATTGTTCTACGACATCGCCCTGGCCATCTGTGCGGCCGTCCTGCTTTCGTTGCTGGTGTCGATCACGGTGATCCCGGCGGCCGGTTCCAAGTTCCTGCACATGCGGCGATCGGAGCGGGGGCCTGTCGTTCGAGCCTTCCGCTCGCTGCTGGGGATCGCACCCATGCTGGCCTGGTGCTCCGATGCGTTTTCACGCTTGATCTATTGGATGGCCCATCCCAGCCCGGCGGGCGTGTGGTTGCGAGTGGTGGTGATCCTGACGATCATGGGCGCCGCGTTGGGGACGAGTCGTGCTCTGATGTTGCCGGCCAGCTACCTGCCGGACGGGAACAAGAATCTGACCTTCGGCCAAATCTTCACTCCGCCGGGATATTCCATGGAGCAAAACGCTCGGGTGGCGAGCCATGTCGAGCAGATGGTCCGGCCGTATTGGGAAGCGGAAGACAGCCAGCAGGCGTCGGCGATCATGCCGCTGATCGATACGCAGACGGGGAAACGGATCGAGTCGGTTCCGGCCTTGGACGAGTTCTTTTTCACGGTGTCTCGCGGCCGTGTGTTCGTGCTGACCACCAGCAAGGATCCGGAAAACGTCAAGCCGGTGCGGGATATTTTGAAGCAGGCGATGAGCCAGATCCCCGGCTGTCATGGGTTTTCGTCGCAGCGGTCGATTTTTGGACGGAACGCGGGCGGCTCGAATTCGGTTCAGGTCGAAGTGATCGGCACGGACATGCAACGGCTCCGCAGCAGCGCGGCGTACCTGCAGGATCGACTATGGGCGGAATTCTCGCGATTCGACGTCCGCAGCGATCCGATGGGCTTCAATGAAGCGGGGCCGGAACGACGCGTCGTCATCGACCAGGTGCGAGCCAAGGAACTGGGGCTGAGCGTGCAGGAGTTCGCGGTGGCCGTGCGAGCGATGATCGATGGGGCCGTCGCCGGTGATTTCAGCTTCGATGGCGACAACATCGATCTGGTGGTGATCCGCGATCCGCGTCTGGAGTTGACTCCCGACGAACTGGCTCAGGTGCCGCTGGCCGTCTCCGAAGAAGATGGCCAGGTGGCCATTGTGCCGTTGGGCGAACTGGTGCATTTTGTCGACAGCGATGCCTCGCAGTCGATTCGACGAGTCGAACAGCGTCGAGCGGTGACGTTCACCGTTAACCCGCCCGCAACGATGGCCTTGGAACAGGCTCAGCATCGGATTAACCAGTTGGTGGCCAATGCCCGACTGACCGGCGGCATGACGCCCGATGTTCAAATCCGGCTGTCGGGCAACACGGACAAACTGACCCAGGTCCGCACGTCATTGCTAGGCAACTGGGACGGCTGGAATGGGGATTCCCTGGCCAGCGTGGGACTCAGCCGGCTGTTCCTGGCCCTGTTGATCACGTATCTGTTGATGGCGGCCCTGTTCGAGAGCTTCCTGCATCCGTTTGTCATCCTCTTCAGCGTTCCCCTGGCTTCGGTGGGCGGTTTCATCGGACTGCGGCTGGTGCGATTGGTCGATCCAACTCAGCAACTGGACACGCTGACCATGCTGGGCTTTGTGATCCTGATCGGCGTGGTGGTCAATAACGCGATCTTGCTGGTGCATCAGGCCTTGAATTTCATGCGAGGACTGGGCGAGGGGGAAGAGCATGTCTGTCGGCCGCTGCCACCGCGCGAAGCGATTCGCCAGTCGGTCAAGTCGCGTGTTCGGCCCATTTTGATGACGACGGCCACCAGTGTGTTCGGCATGCTGCCCCTGGTGATGGCGCCCGGTCCCGGCAGCGAATTGTATCGAGGGCTGGGCGCCGTGGTCGTCGGCGGACTGGTCTGCTCGACCATTTTCACCCTGATCGTTGTCCCGCTGCTGTTCAGCCTGGTGTTGGACGCCCAGACAGCTTTGCGCGGCTGGCTGGCACGTCACCCACAGCAACCGCTGGTCCTTCCAATCCCGCTTGTCCCGTCGGTCGATCAGACGGCCCAGGATCCCCAGTCGATCGGAGTGGGTGAAAGCAACGCATGAGCCGGAATCGCTACTATACTCAGTTCGCTGACGAAGTTTTTGTGATTCAGGCCGAAGCCGAAGCGGTCGAGAACGCACACACCACTCGGACGGTCCTGCAGGGCATCCGGGATCTTCTGACGCACGATATTCGGGTCGCCTTGGTTTTCGGCAAAGGCGAGAGTTTCACGCAGGAGCTGTTCACTCGGTTCGGGGCTCGGCAACACGTGGAAACCCATCGGATGATCGTCCCGGAACACGCCCTGCCTCGCCTGCAGCAGCAGCGGCAGCGGATCGCTGAATCCTTCACCGCGTTGTGCGAATCCATGGGCATCGCGAGCACGCTGCTGCCCGAAACGGCCATCCGAGCCGAACGTCGAATCGGTCACGAGAGCACGGGGATTGTCACCGGTTTCGATCTGTCGATGATCCGTTCGGTGCTGGACCAGCGGCGTTTGGCAATTCTAGGCTTCGGCGGCTGGGACGAGCATCAACAGTTCCTGCACGTCCCCTCCGTTTCGTCTGCTGCCGATCTGGCCGTCGCACTGGGTGCTCACAAGCTGATGTTGCTGACGCACATCGACGGCCTTTCCTTACCGGGTCGCAAGGGCGCGGTGCAACAATTGAGTTTCGCGGACTTGGAAGAGCTGTTGTGCCTGCTGCCGCGACGCGATGCCCGGGGCGATCCCTTGCTGCCTCATGCGATGTTGCCCAAGGTGCATGCCAGCATCCGGGCCGTCGCCGGCGGGGTTCGCCAGGTCCACATCGTCTCCTACGCGCGCATGCTGGAAGAGATCCTCACCCGCACCGGTGTCGGGACGATGATCGAGCGGCAGCAGAGTCACCACGTCGACTACGCGCGGCCCGAAGATCTGGACGAGATCCAGCGGCTGCACCAGGAATCGCAACGCTATCAGACCCCTTGCGGCACCCCTCTGGTCAAACCTTTGGATCGTGAGGCTCTCCGCCGATTGCTGCCTTGCACGCTGGTACTCAGCCATCGCGATGTCCTGATCGGCAAACTGCACGTGATCCAACTCGAAGAAACGCCTCGGGCGGTGATCATCAGCGGTTTTGTGATCGGCGAAAACCACCAGGACTCGCAACACGGGCAATTGCTGCTGAACGAAACACTGGACCGCTTGCGAGGCAAAGGGTTGTCCACTGCGGTGGCCATCACCGCATCGAACCATGCCAAGCGGCTGTTCCAGCGCAGCGGCGGGATCGTCGCCCGGGAGGACACGTGGCGGCTGGATCTTTTGCAGCAGGCTCGCCAGCGTTATCAGGGGCCGCAACGCGGGAACGTAGAGATGTATGAATTTCCGCTCGGAATCGGTTAAGCACCCGGCCATGACTCTCTTGTCAATCAAAGTCCCCTTGCATGGGTGACGCGGGCGGGGGGGGGGGG
>REEF01000470.1 GCA_007695205.1 Planctomycetaceae bacterium | reverse complement strand
CCAAAAACTACCCCCGACCCCTTCCGCGAAACGCCACACTAATTCATTTGCCGACCCTAAGTATAAGCGAGCGGGCTAACGTTGGCAACGAACATCAAACACGTCATGCCCTCCCGCGGGGGTGCAAGTCGCCGCTACGTGTGAATTCAGGTAATTTGCGGGAGTTTTACCGAGTATGCCAAAGACATTGCTGGTATCGATTGAAACCGTCGAACTAATGCTAAGGATTACGCTCGCGCTCGAGGCGAGTACGGTTTGAAACCGCATGGATTTCCGAGGGGGGATGATGCAAATGGATCGGCCAGCATGGAAGACCAGACGAGCGACGTTGATGGTGTTTTGGGCGCTGATCGTGTTGGGCATGGTGGGATGGGCAACTCCGGGCTTCGCCGACAATTGCGGTTGCGGTTCCGGTTGCGTCGATATGGCGAATTGTCCGGCCCCGTACCCAGTGCTTGAGACGCTGGGCGGTCACAGCCTGTTCTGGCACGATCCGTGCGGCGGCGGGTACTTTGATCGGGACCGGGATTGCCTGTTTCACAATTCGACCCCCCCCCTGTGGTACGCCTCGGCCGAATTCCTGCCGCTGCTGCGCGACCAGCGCGGATCGCAGCCGTTCCAGGCCATCGCCTCCAGGAACGTAGAAGTGATCCGCGATAGTGACGGAGCCGTCGTCGATGAGATCGTCACTTACCCGCGCGAAGCCGTCCTGGGCACCAATGATTTCAACAACAATTTCGAACCAGGGTTCCGCGTGACGCTCGGCCGAGCCCTGGGCGACTGGTATCGGATCGAAGGTTCTTATTTCGGCACGCACAACTGGTCGGACAGGGCTCAGGTCCGATATAGGGAGCCCATCGAGGGGGGCGTTGATGGCAACATGCTTTCGCCGCTTTCCAACTTCGGCAATCCGGGCGGATTGCCAGGCTTGTTCACGTTGACGGAAGATGAATGGAATCCGCAGCCGGGCCTGGACTTCAACATGAACGCCGATATCCGATTTCAATCGCGTTTGGACAGCGCCGAGCTGAATCTGCGGCGGCGAGTGCGTACGGCGGTCGACCGGCAGGTGCGTGCAGAAACGTCGTGTCTGATCGGTTTGCGTTACATGGGCATCGACGAACTGTTTGAATACAAGGACACCAATCACGACGTCAGTGTAAAGACGGGCAACAACATGTTCGGGATCCAAATCGGTGCCCTGTCCCAGTTCCTGGTGGTCGACCGCGGCTGGATCGACTTCGAGATCAAGGGCGTGATGTTCTTCAACGACGCATCGAATCGCATCGAGTCCAGCGTGCAGAGCTTTCCGGCGCTCACGACAGCCCAGGCTGATCGCACCGCCTTCATGGGCGATTTGTCTCTGATGTTCAATTACCAAGTCGCTCCGGCCTGGACCTTCCGCCTGGGTTACAACGCGATGTGGCTCAGCGGCGTGGCGCTCGCATCGGAGAACTTTCTGGTGGACGTCAACTCCTTGGTTTCCGGCCCCGGCGCGTTGGACGCCAGTGGTCGCGTCGTCTATCACGGCCCAACCATCGGCATGGTCCTGGCTCGTTAAAAAAAGGACAGGCATTTTTCGCTAGCGATCGGCATCCCAGTCGCGAAGCGACGACAGGCAATAAGCACCCGGCCATATATTTCTTCGTGGAATCCGGCAGAAGGGGTCGGGAGTCGTTTTAGGGTGAGCCGCTTCCCATGTGGTAGATCGTTGGCCGAAAACGACTCCCGACCCCGTTGCGTCCCCATGCAAGGCTACCTTCAACGACAAGAAACTCCTGGTTGGGCGCTTAACGGTCATGCGGCGCGGTGAATTGCTGGAAGAACTGCCAGATCCGCTGGGTCCCCTGGAGCTTGTCGGATGGCTGGCCGACCACCGATTCGGGCAGCGGGCTCTTCCCGCCCGGCCAGACGTGCCCCAGACCGTCCACGGTCAAGTACACGACTTCGGCGGCATCGAGGCCGCCCTGGAAGGTTTCGGTACGCACGCCGTCCACCTGCTGGATGCCCGTTTCGTTGTCGGAACAACCGTTGGCGATCGCCCACTTGCGTAACGTATCGCGGAGGGGCGGTTTTGGTTGAGCGCGGATCAGCTCGCTGCCTTCGAAGATGATCTTCGTCGGGCCACCGTCGATCGGGTTCAGAGGATCTGCGGTTCCCGTGATGTAGCACAGTGGCACCGGCTTTTGCAGTTCGATCCTGTCCAGCCAGCACGTGCCCGCCACCGGCGCGATGGCCGTGATGCGGTGAGATAGTTCCATGCCGGCGCGAAATGCCATCGATGCTCCGTTAGAGAATCCCGTCACAAAGACCCGCCGCATGTCGGCCTTGAACCGTTCTGCCAATTCGTCCAGCAGTGCGTTCAATAGACCGATGTCGTCCGGTTCGTTCCTGCTGGTGAAGTAACGATTCGAACCGTCGTTCCACAATTGCGGATTGGCGGGAAAGCTGGCCAATCGACTCGGGTCACGAGCCAAAGCGTCCGGAAAGACCGCTAAGAAACCGGCTCGATCCGCCAGATCGCTCCAACCCGTCTCCAGCGCCGCTGATCGGGCGGTGGCCCCACCGCCGTGCAGCATGATCACAATCGGCAGCGCCGCGCGATCCTCGTGTCCTGGGGGAAGATGGATCAGCCAGCGGCGCGAACGCTGGCCGATCTGGATCTTATAACGTCGATCTCTCGCCATCGTGGTTATCCTGTTCGTGACTTGCTGGCCCAGAAAATAACGCTTACGATCCGTTCGACTTGTCGTGCGGCTGCCAATGCCGCACGTGAGGCACGACACGGATCCGATCGGCAGCGCCCAGTTGTTCGTATACGTCTCGCGTCCACTGATAGGCGTCGGGAATCGAGCCGATGAACGTGATGGGACGCGGGTACAACAGAGCCAGATTGTGGGGCAAGTCGCCGATGCGAAGGATCCCGAGGAACTCGGGCGTCTCGGGGTCCTCGTGGCTTTCGGGCAAGTCCGACAGGACGATTTCAGAGATGTTTGCATCCAAGATCGCCGCGTAAATCGCCAGCGGAGCCGTATGGCCCTGGCCGTAGGCGATCACCGGTCCCGTCGGCGACTGACGACGCAACAGGGCGATCCCGGCCAACAGATCGTATACCTGCCGCTCGGGCAACGTCTGGCCTAACAGCGGATAGACTCGGCGCAGCGTCCATAGGTAGCCCGGCCCGACCGAAGTGGCTCCCGTATTCCGGACCTCGACACCCGCCGTCATCGCCCCATTCGCGAACCGAGGACGCGAGGGACCACCACCGGCGAAGGTGCTGCGAGCGTCGGGGGAAATGGCGAAAAACACGGTCGGACTCGGCCACGTCGCGTCTCCCGGACGCATCGTCTTGATCCGTAGCGTCAGACCATCCGACGTATCGAATTCGTGAGTTGCGAAACGAGCCCCGCTGCGATCGCTTCCATCGTCGCGGACGTCCCGTGGCCGCGGCATGCGATCCTCAGGGATATGGCGAAACGTCAGTTCACGCAAGCGGGCCAGTGTGGATTCCTGGTGCTGGCGCCATGTTTCCAAATCGGTCACCTCGGGCAAATCCGCTTGCTTGACCAGCAACGTATCGATCTGGCGCATGCGGTCGTCTTCCGGCAGATTCCCCCCGAACACCAACAGATTCTCTGCGGGTTCGACGAAGTCGGTGACGTCGTCCTGGACAGCAGTCGGGTCGTCTTTCAGATGCGTGTTGAACCAGGTGAAGACCGCCTGACGGAGCTTGGGAGTATAGCCGTGGGGCGCCAGATCTTCGACCAAATCGAAGTGGTCCGATGCGTCGAGCACCGCGTATTGATGGCGGATACGATGAGCCACGTCGCGATACGCAAAGGGGCGCCACAGCACGTCTTCGGAGCCCGAAGCGATCAACAAGGCTCGTGGAGCGATCAGGGCTCCCAGATCGGGCCAGCACCAGCGGTAATAGTTGATCCAGAACGCACAATCGCAGTGCCCGTCCGTCGCTCGATCGACGACCACATGCTCCGTGCTGCCCGTTTGACAAACCGGAGCGACGGCCTTGACGCGCTCGTCCGCAGCCGCCAGGCACCAGGATACGACCCCGCCACCGCTCAAGCCCGTCGCTCCCATCCGGTCGGCATCCACATCATCGCGAGTCTCCAAGTAGTCCAGTGCCCGCATGGCGTTCCACACTTCGGTGCCCAGCGGCGTATAGCCTCGGCTGGGCCAATCCCAGCGGTCTTCGCGATACGTACCATGGTGCAACCCCTGCGATTCACCCAATTGGATCGGGTCCAACACCAGGGCCACGTAGCCGTGCTGGCCGAACCAGCGCGGGTTCGCCTGGTATGGCGCGTTGACCTTGCCCAAGGTGTGGCCGCACAGGTAAAGCACCGCGGGCAGACGACCGGTCACCTGGGCAGGACGATACAAGTTCCCCACGACGTAGGCCCCGGGCACGCTCTGAAAATGGATCTTCTCGACCACATAGTCATCCCGGTCCAACACACCGGTGATCGTCGCGGTCAGTGGCGTCCGTTCGGGCAGCGGCGACAGACCGAGCATCTCCAGCCATTGTTCCCGCCGCTGATCCAGCGTCGCCGCCCACTGGTCAGCCGGCAGCGGTTGGGCAAAAGACGCTCGGGACACATGCTGGGCATCGCGGCACACGCTTTCGTAGATCGTCTCGGCCATCACCTGCGACGCCCAGGCTGCGAACTGGCAGCCACACAACAGGACCACGATAGCAAGGACACGGTACCGCGACATGGTAGACTCCATCGAGTTCGGGTTTCAGGGCGGGGGTACAGATCGAGCCACGGTGAGCGAACGGGTTGCTACCGAGCCTTCAACATGCGCTGGACTCGCTCCTGTTCTTTTCTGAGAGCTTCTTCCGGAATCGGCATCGGCGTGAAATCGGAACGTTCCAGTTCTTCGTCCGGTGGAATCGTGCGCCAACGCAGGCTGCGGAACCAGACGTCGGCACCGTGGTCCTGTAGCCGGAGATTGGCACCTCGAGCGGCAAGGTCCGCCCCGCGGATGCGGAGCAGCTCCACTTCTTCGGCCCACCGAGGATCGGTGTAGTCGAAATCGATGACCTTCTCGCCATTCAACCAGTGCTGGATCACCGTGCCCTTGCCGACGATACGTCCTTCGTTCCACTGGCCGTAGGGCCGGGTGGCATCCTTCGAAGGTGCCATGCAAAAGAACAGGGAAGCGGCGCTCTGGCGAGGGTTCTCGCCGTACGGGCTGTTCGCATCGTCCAGGATCTGATACTCGTATTGACCCGGCCGATAATAGACGCCGCTGTTGCAGCCCTTGGATACCTTCCACTCGAAACGCAATTCAAAGTCGTCCGGCACCTTGGCCACCGTGTACGTCACATCGCCCCCGCGCTGCTTGCGGTACAGCGTCCCGTCTTCCACCGCCCAGTTGCCCGCATGCTGCCAGCCCTTGTCGGTTTGGCCGTCAAACAGCAGCTCGAACCCCATCCGTTGCTCTTCGCTGCTGAGCGTATTGGGCGGAGTCTGGGGAGCGTCCGCGTCCAGGGCCCAGGCCGCTCGGGGAATCAGGCAGACGCACGCCAGCATGACGAGTAAACTGCGCAGCAAGGTACCCAGCGCGGGAGTTGCGATTCTCATGGGATTTCCTCTTTTCATGGGGTTCGAATCGAAAGCCTGATTCCACCAACACCAAGATTGTAGAATAACCATCCGCTGCCGTCGACCATCGACACACGCTGATCGGCCCCTCGCGCGTGAAGATCGCTTCGAAATGAGAATCGCTTGTTCCGTTCGAGTGACAACCTGGCCGAAGCACGCTAATAGGTTTTCGGCAGCTTGCCGGCTTCGCGCTGCGCGAAGCAGCAGTGCTCCCGACCCTCGGGGCGGCGGTTTCCCGGCTCTTGTTTGCGTCTTAGATCGGGAAGGTCTTCGGGATAGCGGGTCCAACGGACGAGCAACGCTCGTTCGTCGTGACGGATGAACGAACGCAGGGTTTCCAGGATTTGACGCCGGTAACTCGTGCGGTCGGGGCTATCCAGACGCAGTTTGTCGACCAGTCGCTCTCCTTCCTTGTTCAACGCCTCGATGGTGCCGTCGTCGTTCACGCGGAGAGAACGACCGTAGGCAATTCGGCAAGGATCGGGAACCAGAAGATCCGCTTTCAATGCATTGCAGCTCGCGCACACGTAAACGAGATTATCGTATTCCAAGGCTTTGGTTGGATCGTGGACTTGGGGAACGAAATGGTCCAAGTGAAATGCCGCCCGCTGTTCGCCCCACGTCTCCCGCTTCAGGCAATAGACACAGCGGAATCGGAACTCGTCGCGCAGCCAGTCCCGATAGGACTCGTAGTTCCGGTATCCGAATGGCCCGTGTTGGCGCACGTGTGCGGTCGTCGGGTAGTCGAAGACAGTCACCCGCTCCATCGAGATGCCTCGTCCGAAAGTTCCATCGCTCGTTCCGTTTCGCCCGAATGCAGGGGCGCCACAAGGCGAACTCGCAGGTCAGCCAGTTCCTGCAGCCGGGTCAGTTCTTTCCTTTCGTCGGGGGTGATGGTACGCGCGATCTTTTTCTCGATCAGTTCGTCCCGACGGCGATTCGTCGTGATCCAGTCCTGAGTGATGGCGATGAGATCCTGCAACGGTAGGCAATCCGTGAAGTGCGGCGGGTAGTATCGATCGAAACGAAACGGCACACCAACCCGGGGCCAACCTGCAAACAAGTCCAACAGTTCACGTTCCAAACGCGGTGGGAACTGGTAGAGACGCAATATCTCGGCATCAAGGCGAAGCATCAAGTCGCGGGCGGCGTCTGGCGCAATTGGCGGTTTCAGGAGGTTCTGTTGCGAGACCGCAGCCAGGTAATTCCGGGCCGCCCGTTCGATTTGGGCGACGGCTTTCGAATCCGCTTGAGGGATCGGGGTTTCACGGATCGTACTGACGAGATTGTCTCGTTTCCCCAGATGGCAGTAAGCGAACGCGTTCGCAATCGGAGAATTCATGATGGCCCAGAAGAAGCCTAATGGGTACTCGCCTCGCAAGCTCCGAATGGCAATGAAGCGGCTGGTCAAAGCGTGCCCCTCGCGGTCAATCAGTGCCCGCAGGCGCCACGGTCCGCGGCTGACGGGGACGTAATTGAGCAGGACCTGCGGAATGCCGGTGATTGTGCCCGCTCGCTTGCGAAGTAGCACATCGTCGCTCAAGTTAAGCCAGTATGCTGTCGGTATCTGGTCAACGTACTCGCAG
>REEF01000205.1 GCA_007695205.1 Planctomycetaceae bacterium | reverse complement strand
TACGGTGGAAATCGAATTCTCCATGGGGACGACCTTAGAGGATGTTCCGGACGGCTCCGATTGGGTGGCAATCCTGCATGGTCCCATCGTGCTCGTCCATCCTTCCAGCACGGAGGATCTTGTGGGACTTCGCGCCGACGATTCGCGCATGGGTCATGTTGCGAGCGGCCCGCTGACCCCACTCGACCAGGTCCCCGTCTTGATCGGCTCGCCCGAGGAGGTGCAGGCTCGCATCAAGCCGGATCCAGCCGCAGGTCCACTGCATTTCCGCGTGACGGAGGTCGCGTACCCGGAGGCTCCGGAAGGTCTGCCGATCGTACCGTTTTTTCGCCTGCATGACTCTCGCTATCAAATGTACTGGCAGCTCGCAACCGCAGAGGGGCTCGCGGATCGGCGTGAAGCTCTTGCCACCATCGAGCGAGCGAGAGCCGCCTTGCAGGCCGCCACTCTGGATGCGGTCGCTGTCGGCGAACAGCAGTCCGAGGTCGAACACGATTTCGCTGGGGAGGAGACCGAGACCGGGCTGCATCAAGGACGCCGCTGGCGGCACGGAAGATGGTTCGAGTACACGCTGGACACGCAAGGCGAGAAGGCCGTCGACCTTGTCGTCACCTACTGGGGTGGCGACAGCGGTCGACGTTTCCAAATCCTCGCCAACGGCCGGCTGCTTGCCGAGGAAACATTGAGTGGCGCCCAACCCGGAGAATTCTTCGCCAAGCGATATCCCGTTCCGGCAGACGCGATCCAAGCCGCATCCGAGGGGCGAGTCACGTTCCGGTTCGTCGCCACTCGCTGGCTCGCCGGAGGCGTCTACGACGTGCGTCTGATGAAGTCGGGTGCCGAATACGCTCGGAATCCGGTCATTTGGGCCGATGTGCCGGATATGGCGATGATCCGTGTGGGCGACACCTTCTATATGAGCAGCACGACGATGCACATGAGCCCAGGCTTGCCCATTATGAAGTCGCAGGATCTGGTCAACTGGGAACTGGTCGGCTATGCCTACGACACGCTCGCGGACAACGAAGCGTTGCGGCTGGAAAACGGCAGAAATGCCTACGGCGCAGGTTCCTGGGCCAGCAGCCTGCGTTACCACGACGGCACGTTCTATGTCTCGACGTTTTCCTCGACGACGAACAAGACCCACGTCTACACCACGAAGAACATCGAGACCGGTCCGTGGAACGAAACCACGTTCTCGCCGTCGCTGCACGATCATACCTTGTTCTTCGACGACGACGGCCGCGTTTACATGATCTACGGCGTCGGCGACATCCGGCTCGTGGAGCTGACCGCCGACGTCTCGGCGATCAAACGAGGGGGCGTCCACCGGGTGATCATCCCCAACGCCAGCCTTGTGGCGGGAGGCAGAGTCGGGCTGCCGGCAGAAGGATCGCAGATGGTCAAGGTGGACGGAAGATACTACCTGTTCAACATCACCTGGCCACGCGGCGACATGCGTACGCAGATCGTCCATCGGGCCGACAGGATTGACGGCCCGTACGAGGGCCGAGTTGTCTTGCGGGACCAAGGGATCGCACAGGGCAGCCTTATCGACACGCCCGACGGCAAGTGGTATGCCTACCTGTTCCAAGACCATGGGGCCGTGGGCCGGGTGCCCTTCATGGTGCCCGTGCGTTGGGAGGACGGTTGGCCTGTGCTGGGTGTCGATGGCCGGGTGCCGATGACGTTGGATATCCCTGCCGGTGAAGGAGGGCTGGGCAATATCGTGGTCTCCGACGATTTCGACCGACGTCCCGGCGACCCGGCGCTTCCGTTGGCATGGCAGTGGAACCACAATCCGGACCACGATCGTTGGTCGATCACCCAACGTCCCGGCTGGCTGCGATTGATCACGGGACGCGTCGATCCTGATCTCTTGAGCGCAAGGAACACGCTGACCCAAAGAACGTTTGGTCCGGAGTGTTCGGCCACCGTCGCCATCGACGTCCGCCACATGAACGACGGCGATTTTGCCGGCCTCGCCGCGTTGCAGAGGAAGTACGGGTTCGTCGGTGTCAAACGAGTCGGCAGTGCCAAGTCGATCGTGATGGTCAGTGCCGAGGCGGATCGGCCCGAGGAAGTGGAAGGCGTACCGCTGGAACAGGACGTTGTTTATCTCCGAATCGACTGCGACTACCGCAACCGTGCCGACAGGGCGGAGTTCTTCTACAGCCTGGATGGCAAACAATGGACTGCGATCGGCAAGCCCTTGAAGATGGCCTACACCCTACCGCACTTCATGGGCTACCGCTTCGCCCTGTTCCACTTCGCAACCGAAGAAAGCGGCGGTTTCGTGGACTTTGATTCCTTCACGATCTGCTCGGACTGACGGCCGCTGACAAAGCCCCGGTCGACCTCCCTGCCTGGCAACGACCCGGGTGCATCAGAGACTCCAACCATCACGGTAGTCGGCATCCAGCAACTGATTGGCAGCCGGGCTGTTGGTGAACTCCAACTTCTGATCATCCCACAAGAGCTTCTCCCCGGTGCGGATCGCGATGTTGCCCATCAGCACCACGGCTGTCAAATGGGCCGCGTGATCGGGGAAATTGCTGCCCGCCGGCGGTCCGCCTTTACAGGCATCGAGCCATTCCTGATAGTGGCCGGGCGATCGCGGCAAGACTTGAGGCGGGCGACCGAACTGCTGGTTCCGGGCATCGGGCAGCAATCGGTGCCCCAGCAACATCCCGGAGTCGCCGACGATCAAGGTTCCTTCGCCTGCGAAAATGTTGCGACCGGGTTCGACTCCCGCAGGCTGCGGCGGCATCATCCCGCCGTCGTACCAGCGGATCACGAGTTCCGGCGAACGCGTTGGGTGGCTTCCGTCGTACATGTCCTCTCCCCATTCCGGTGCGTTGCCGTCCAGCCGAATGCCTCTGCGTCCGTACTGGAAGGTCACGATCGAGGCCAACGGCGCCGTCTCGTTGCTGACCTCCAGCGGTGCATTCCAGTGCGTCGAGCAGGCTTCGACGCTGGTCGGCCAACCGAGTTTCAAGGCTTTAAACGCCGCCGACAGATTGTGGCAGCCGATATCGCCCAGCACGCCGGTCCCGAAATCCCACCAGCTTCGCCAGTGAAACGGGTGATAGCACGGATGATAAGGACGCTGGGGAGCCGGTCCCAGCCACAGATCCCAGTCCAGATGCGACGGCACGGGCGGCGTCTCGGCCGGACGCGGGATGCCGCGAGGCGAGATTTCGGGGCGTCGGTTGGACCACGAATGGATCTCGCGCACCCGCCCGATGGCGCCGGCCCAGATGAATTCGCAGATCAACCGTGCCGCCTCGCTGGCTTGGCCCTGGTTGCCCATCTGGGTAGCGACTCCCGCATCCTCAGCCGCTCGGCCGATCAGGATCGCTTCGTTCACGGTACGCGTCAGCGGCTTCTGGCAAAAGACATGTTTGCCCATCTTCAACGCCATCATGGTGATCACCGCGTGCGTATGGTCCGGCGTGGCGATCATGACCGCATCGATGTCTTTCTGGGCCTCGAGCATTTGGCGAAAGTCACGGTAGGTTTTGGCTTCAGGGAAATGGGTCGCCGCCCGGGCCAGGCTGTTGGCATCCACATCGCACAGCCCCACCACGTTCTCCGTCGGCCCGACTTGGCGGAGGTCATTCCCCCCCATCCCTCCCACCCCCACGCCGGCAACGTTCAGCCGCTCGTTGGCTCCTCGAGCTCGCTGCGGCAAGATCAAGAACGAACCGACCGCCGCTGCGGCCGAACCGGCCAGCCATTGACGGCGCGAGACATGACTCTGAGTGCTCATGAACTGTCCCCTTTTTTTCACCACGACCGATCTGAAAGGCTCTTCCGCCAATATCCTTCGGGACCCGTATGGGCGAACAACCATCCCGGTGATCAGTTTACTTTGCCGCCGTAGCAGGTGCCAGCCGAGCCGCCGGTTCAAGCTCGTTTGAATGCGGCATGGACCAATCGGTGCACGAATCGACCGAGAAAGGCGAGTTAATTCTTTCCTTTTGCATTGGCACTTCTTACAATCATGAAGTGTTTGTCGAATCGAAACTCGTCTGCTACAAGGCTCATTGAGCTTCGTTGCTATGTCTGAGTCCAAGTCCATCTTTGATCGAGACGACAAGGCCTTACAGCAGGAGGCCCGTTTCTTTCATGTCTCCATTGATCTGTTCCTGATCATCGATCTAAAAGGCTTCATACGCCGCGCCAATCCAAGCGTTCAGATCAGGCTGGGCTACCAACCTGAAGAGGTGGTGGGACTGTCGATCTTCACCTTTCTGCTGCCGGACGATCACCAGCGTGTTCGTCAGGCGATTGATGCCGCGGCAAACGGCCAGGAGATCGTCGATTTGGAGTGTCGGTGTGTTCATCAAAACGGTTCGATTCGCCGGTTAATGTGCTCTTGCCCGCCGGTCGTTCCGAATGAAGACGAGTTATTGGTGGTCTGCCGCGATATTACGGAGAGTTGGCACGCCGAGCAGCGGTTTCGCAAACTGGTCGATGTGTCGCCGACCGGCATCATCTTGGTGGATGCGGACGGTTGCATCACTTTTGCCAACCCACAGGCTGAACAGCAGTTTGGATACACGCTCGACGAAATGGTGGGCAAAGAGATCGAGTTGTTGATTCCTCAGCGTTTTCACCAGCAGCATCGGCAGGCGAGGGCCAAATATGACGCATCGCCCGAGCCGCGGCCGGTCGGCGTGGGCAAATCACTTCGGGCGCAGCATCAGGACGGTCACGAGTTTCCGGTGGACATCGCGTTAACGCCGATCGTGATGCAGGGCCGCTCGATGGTTGCGTGCACGATCGTGGACCTCAGCGAACGAGAGACTGCGCAAAAGGCGTTGGCAGAGGGTGATGGGCGCTTGAGGCAAATCATGGATAACGCGATGGCCGTGATGTATTTGAAAAACGTGGCAGGTCGCTACCTGCTGATCAATCGCCAGTTTGAAGAGCTTTTTAAGGTGACGCAGAGACAAGTGGTGGGCAAAACTGATTATGACATTTTTCCGCCGGAGATCGCTGAGGCGTTTCGAGCGAACGACCAGCACGTCTTGGATACTGGCGAGGTCGCGCGAGTCGAAGAGATCGCACCGCACGACGATGGATTGCACACCTACGTGTCCGTCAAGTTCCCGTTGCGGAACTCGGAATCTCAAATCTACGCTGTCGGAGGGATTTCCACCGATATCACCGACCGTGTGCAACGGATACGTTACGAGCACGAGTTGCAAGCGGCAGGCCGCGTTCAACAGCACTTGTACCCAACGAAGGCTCCTGAATTGGAGGGTTTTGATGTCGCAGGTGCCGTGTTCCCCGCCACCGAAGCGTGTGGGGACTACTTCGACTACGTTCCCCTGTCCGAAAGCGTCATGGCGTTGGTGGTTGGCGACGTGGCCGGGCATGGGCCTGGCCCCGCCCTGCAGATGGTCGAGACTCGAACCTATCTACGAGCGATGCTGGGCTTCGGAGCATCGCCCCTCGAAGCACTGAGCAGGTTAAACAGGCTGTTGGTCGAAGATACTCCGCAAGAGGCTTTTGTCACCCTGTTCCTAGCGGTGCTGGACGTGCGCCAGCACGGATTCGTGTACGTGGGAGCAGGACACGAGGCGCGTTTGATCCGAGCCAGCGGGGCGGTCGAAGAATTAGAAAGCACAGGACTGGCACTGGGCATCCTTCCAGACGCTCCGCTGCGGCAAAACGGGCCGAAAGCGCTTAATTCGGGGGATATATTGCTGATGTTAACCGACGGAATTCTCGAGACGCACTCGCCGAAAAAAGAACTGTTCGGCTGGGGACGTACCTTGGACACCCTCAGAGCCCATCGACACAAGTCGTCCGAGGAGATCATCGATGCGCTGTACGCCACAACTTGCGACTTCAGTGAGGGGCAACCGCGGCAGGACGATCTGACCGTACTGGTTGCCAAAGTACTCTGAGATGTGGTGTAATCCGCTGACAAACACCCCCCTATCTGGAAGCCTTCGTTCCATCCTGGGAATGAAGAAAATCCTAATAACCGTTAAAGTCGATCCGGTGGGGTGTGCCGATAATAGGCAGGTGTCGATGGACCAAAACTTGGTTTGTGCCGGATTGTCACGGCGCATCGAGCGGAGAGAGAACAGCGATGTCCCAGCCGTGCTTGAGAGTCTTTTTCGGGTCGGAAGACGGCGATGACTCTACCGTGCTTTCCAGATCCCCAGAGAATCAGCAGAAAATGACCGTCTCGCTTGCCGAAATCTTGCCGGCTCTGACCGATGCCGTCAACTCCGACCGAGCCTGGCTGGAAGACTTCATCGATGATCCTGTGGTGATCACGACCGATCTTTACGAGGTCCTGCTAGTCTACCAGGATCTTCGCTCGACGGCCTGAACTTCTCAGGCTGCTGGAGCGAAAGATCATAGCTTGGGGACCGGCCGTTTGGGTGGTCGCGAATCGCCTCGCCGATGCCGGCCGTCCCCAGCACCGCCGCCACCGCCTGCACCCGCGCCGGGTCCACGGGGCGTGAGATCGGTGAATTCCTCGAGCCAACGCCAGCCGACGGGGGCCTGCAGTTCATGACGTGCGATCAGCGCCCACGGGGTATCGGGATGCTGGTCGACCACGCGTTGCAGGTATCGCTTCGCTTTTTCGGCCACCTCGCCGGACGGAAGATCGTCCGTCTCCCGAGTCATCGGCTCCAACACCCATGTGTTGTTTCTCGGGTTGGTGAAGCTCATTCCACCGGTGGCTTGTGCTAGCAACGCGGCACGGGCTTGGATCCGAGCCAATGCGATCAGCACCTGGCCCATGGCCAGATCGTAACCAGCCTGCCATCGTGGAGTTGATTCGCGATCCCGAGCGGCCTCGCCGGCGCGGAGCGTCGCGTACAGGTCCAGCAAATGCGATTGAGCTTGGGCTGCATCCTTCCGTGCCTCGGCCAGCACGCTGGCCAAGCTGGCTTGGTCACGTCGGACGAAACGCAACCGAGGGCTTTCGATGGACGTGTTCCTCGATTGGTTCGCAGCGGCCAGCAGAGCAGCCCGCGAAGGATTGGCCTGGGCCTGGCGCAGGTACTGGCTGCGCGACACATACTCCGGACGATAGCGGTGCATGACGTGCGGATCGAAGAAATGTTTGAGGTGCGCAGTGAATGCCGCGGTTTCACCACGAGTCACTTCGCGATCCACGATTCGATTGGGATGCACCGTGAAAAAAGATCCCTCCGGTTTCGTAGCACAGCCGAGTCAACTC
>REEF01000206.1 GCA_007695205.1 Planctomycetaceae bacterium | reverse complement strand
CGGGTGTTGCGTGTAGACGCAGGAGACGCGATGCTGACGCATCATGTGGGGCTGAGCGAGGCCCCTGACTTGAGGTGGATGCTGCGCTTGCGGGGCCGCGGCGCACAGGTGCGGGGCACGACCCGCGACGGGGCCGGCGAGGTCATGGACGAGAAATCCTTCAGCGTCGATACCGGGGAATGGGCATGGTTCAAGGTGCCGCTCGATGCGTTCCCGGGCTTCAACCCCGCGCATCTGGAGATGTCCGTTCAGGCGGGCAGCCTCGATGTCAGCGTGGTGCTTGTGGCTGCCGGCGAATGGACCTGGCTTGAGCCCGGAGGGATTAAGAACCTGCCCGCGGCAGCGTTCTTTCATGACGGCTACATGGATATCGATACCGCAGCGGTGCGCTTGCGCAAGGACTACGAGCGGGCGGATCTGATCTTCCATGGTCCGGACTTGCCGCTTCCTGTCGGCCGTTACGAGGTCGAGATCTTCTTCGATGCTGAAACGTATCCCGGTGTTCGCCTGGGTGCGTTCGCCTTTGCTACGCCGCACGGCGAGCAGGGGCAATGGCATCCCGTTGTGGCGGGGGATCGCGCCGTGGGCGAGCTCGTGCAGGACGCCAACCTGCCATTCCGCCTGGCGTTGCGTTATGCGCGAGCGGCCGATATGACCCTGCATGCGGTTCGGATTCGACGCTATGAATAACCGCGGCTGAACGCCGCAAGCTCGCTAGTGGGGATCCCCACGAAGCCTGCCTTATGGAGTCGCGGTGAACAAACGAAAACTTCTCTTTCCGCTGCGTGCAACGATCAGTATGGTGCTGCTGTTTCTGCTGTACCGCCGGGTGGACATCAATGAACTGGCCATGGTGTTTCGGACCTTGCATGCCGCACCGATTGCCGGCGTTTTTGCCCTGCTGCTGTTCAACACGGCCCTCCATGCATTCAAGTGGCGGCTGCTTCTGAAGTCGGATGGAATTCACATCCCATTCCGATCACTGGTGGCCACCTATCTGGCCGGGTCGTTCTTCAACATGTTTCTCCCATCCAATATCGGGGGCGATGCCTACCGTGTCTACGATGTGGCCCAGTACAGCAAACGCGGCGTTCATGCGTTTGCGTCCGTGCTGGCGGATCGGATCTCGGGCTATATGGCATTGGTCATCGTGGCCTTGGCGGCCGGGGTGGCCGGTCGCGGCATCCTGCCGGATCCGATTATCGTCTGGATTCCCGCGGCGGGGTTGGCGGTGCTGTGCACGGTGGTTGGCCTGGCGTTGTACCCGCGCCCGCTATGGCGAGTGTTGGAGGCCCCCTGTGTGCATAAACTCTACGACGCGCGTCCGCTAGCCGCAAAGCTCTTGGAATCCGTGCGCCGCTACCGCGCCGAGCCGGCCCTGTTCGTCAACATCATGCTGGCGTCGTTCGTGTTTCAGCTTAACGTCATCGTCTGCATTTATATGTTGGCGCGCGGATTAGGCCTTGAGGCGCCGTTTCGTGCGATGGTGGTATTCGTGCCCTTCGTCTCGATTATGGAAGCCCTTCCGATCTCGATTTTCGGGCTGGGCATACGCGACGCGAGCTATGCCTATTTCCTGACACATATCGGCTGGCCGGAAGCGCACGCGTTGACGCTGGCTCTGGCGTATGTCGTGCTGACGCTCGTCTACGTGTCGTCCGGGGGGGTGATCTTTCTGCTCCGACCGCGTGGCGTGCGTCAGAATACATAAACCAAGCCAACCGAGTACGCGGTGTGTGTCATGGGGAATTCGCCCTTTCGACGTTGTTCGCGGACGCCATGAAGGGAGCTATAGTAATGGGTCTTGACAGTAAGATCAACACGTCTGACGGCGGCTTTAAGTGTTATGCGATCATTGGCTTTGTAAAGCAGGCCTAGGGATCTGACAAGCCCGGAGTCATCACGTACGTCGATAAATCGGCGGCGCCCCCCAGGTGATGCTTGCGGGCTTCCCGCAGCTTGGTAGGCTTCGGGCGAGGACCACCCCCATGTCCACCAGGCGTCGTGGTTGAAGCTGGATCTCATAAATGCGTAGCCCAGCCCGACGTAAGTCGAAAGACGCTCGGTCAGCGGGTAGCTTGCGATCAGCGATACCATGGGGCCCCGTAAGCGTACGTTGCCGTCGCTGAGGTTGTTGTTGAAATTCTTCGTGCGAGCCGCAATATCTTCGTAAAGGACCTCAAGCGCGAGCCAGTCGTTGATCCTATATCCTAGGGCAAGCCGTAAGGCCAGGGGATCGATTTCGTTGAGTTGGTTTATGAATCCCAAAAAGGTTTCCTCACGCCGGACATCTTCGGGCCGGCGCTTGTGGTGCAGCGCGAAGTAGCGCAGATAGAGGTTGATGTCTAAACGCTCTGCCAGCATACGATCATAAACCTCAATTATCCAGACGCTTTCTCGATCTGTCTGCCGCTCGCGGGCTGACAGTGTTTTATCCGACCCATCACTGCGGGATTGGGCATGGGCAAAACACGCGATCATGCCGAACATCGTCACACTCAAATATGTCGCCTTGCGCATGGCGCCACCTTATCGTTTCGGAAGTATTTATCGATCGATCCAAACATCCGGCCAACAGTCATTTCCCGTATGCCACGTCAGGCGCGCAACGCGTTGCGCCGGATCGTCAACACGCCAGATGAAAATCTCGTAATCCGCCTGATCGTGTTCATGACCACTGGCGGCAGCGCCGAAAACGGCAAATTCGCCATTCGTCGACAATTGCGGAAAATAGGCGCGGTCAAAGGGGGCCGGAGGCGCAAACCAAATGGTGGCGCCGGATCCATCGGGTTCGGCGCGTCTAAAGACATTGGCGCGCCTGCGGCTCCCTTTGACATAATACAACCACGTTTGCCCCGGCATCCAGCTCAACTGGCAACCGCCACCAATCACTTGGGGCGAACGTTCCGGATGGAGCACAGCGGTCGCGCGGAAAGCCCCTCGTAGCGTTACTGCCAGTTGACGGCTTTCGGCATGGTAGTCAGGCGTTTGAAACTTAGTGTCTTCTGGGATACCTCGCTTGCCTGCGGCAGCAAGCTCCGTTTCGTCGCCGGTCTCAAGGTCAACATGAATCACCCGCTTCCCGCCCCGCACAAACACGATCGCATTTCCCGCCGCCGTCCAAGCAGGCATGAACCCATCTTGCGCTATCAACGTTTCGCGACCGTCGGCGATGTCGAGCATGTAGACATCCCACGGTTCGGGATTGCGCTGCGAGACCCATGGGACTTGCGAACGGCTAAACACCAGCCTCGCACCACAAGGGGAAATCCGCGGGTACGTATCGGTATTCGCGTGCTCGGTCAATGGCTCAACCGGGCCATCGGGCAAGCGTCGTCGCACAATCGCATGGTGGCCAAAACGGTTTGAACTCCACACGACAAACCCCGTACGACCGTCGAGGATCTGACGCAAGACAGCATTGGCATCCGGATCGGGCACTACGGCCTCGCCCTGCCCGGGCGCTCCTGTTGACTCTTGTCGACGAGATCGCTGATCGCGCATCGTGATCGCCAGCAGGCTCAGGAGCAGTGCCATGCCGATAATTCCGGCAATCGCGACGCGCGGACGATTCCAAGAACGATGCCGAACCACCGACGCGGATGTCGTCGCGTTGTCTCGAGCATAGACAAGAAACAACACCCAGGCCACGAGCCCAAGTGTGTAATCGACCGCCTGACTGGCAATGTGCAGCGCCAGCATCGCCAAAGCCGCATGCGCCGGATCGGCCCCCAGCAGGGCTAGCGCGCCAACCCCGCCAGCCTCGTAGGCGCCAAACGCCATGAACGTCGGAATGGGCAAGGCGGCGGCACCCTCGGCCGCAATCAGGCCGATCAGCAATTTACCAACCGGTGCAGCATGTAAATCCGGCCATAGTTGATGCGTCACGCCATAGAAGAGCGCCAGTAAGCCACCGTATTTGCTTATGCGGATGAGCACGGACCAAGCCAGCGCAGCGCCCAATGCGCGCCCTTGCCGCAACGCCGTCAACTCATCAGCCAGCTGTGTCGCAAAAACCAGAATCCTGTCGTGCATGCGCCATTTCGGCGAAGGCCCGGCCCATTGCCGCCACTGCCGAACGATAGGGCCGGGAACGTAAAACACGGTGCCCCATCCGACGAGGGCCACGATGATAATTACAATCAATGTCGATATCGCACCACCGGTCGGCCCCATGAGCGATAAAAGCGCAGCGAGCAATACGACAGCCAGCGCCACCAAATCTACGAGAATACTAACTCCCATACTGGCGAGCCCCGCCTCGCTACGAATCCGGCACCCCGTCTTCAACATGCCGACATACATCAATTCACCTAACCGGGCCGGCAGCATGTCGACAAACATATTTCGCACGAAGGTCACCAATACCATTGGGTACCATGGGGGGGCCTTGCCTTGTGCGCCGGCGCGCAACAATAACCGGTAGCGGGCAGCTCGCGCGCCGCCTTGAACAAGCTGTGCAACGCCGTACAGCAGAAAAAAACTCACCGGCATGCCAAGCCATGCCGCGCGCAGCAAGGGCAGCGTGTGCCCACCAGCGGACTGCGTCATGCGCAACAGCAGACCCAAGGCAAAGGCGGAGACGCCAACCGAGAGCAATAGCCGCATGATATCGGCCTTTTGTACCCAGCGCATTTTCAAATTCCTTGAGTTTGTTGCCGCCTCGTCACGCTGCAGGATGACGCGAAAGCACATAATACGGTAGACGGCCGCACACACGCGTAGCAAGCGTATCGAGAATACTTAGTCAGAAGCGCTGAGATCAATATTTAAATCAGGCTGAACTGTTGTCAACAGGGTCGGGTTAATCATCTGACGTACCTAAGCCGGGTTGCCTCCGCAGCCGAACTCAACAACGAATTCAGACGAATAACGATGCGCTGTATATGCGGTGCACCTTACGACGAAACAAGCTAACAGTCTATTGCCCCCATCTTTGGTCAAGTAGGGTGATCCGATAGACAAGGTTGCTGCGTAACTCATCAACGAATTCCTGGTAGGGACGGCCCTCGTCAACCCCCCATCGTTCAAATTCCCACGGTATATGCCGCGCAATACTCCCCTCCATGGCTTCTATTCTGGACAGCAGCGTCGCTGGGGACGCTAGTGAACCCCGAACCTCTGCCCATCGCTCGCGCACGAGACTTTGAAACTCATCGGTGTGTTGAGCGTGATGGGCGAAATGGTGAGTGAAATAGCAATCTCCTCCCCGAAACGTTCTCTTCATGTCCCATGCAACGTATTCGTACTTCGTGTTCTCGCCCGGCCACTTGGCGAGAATGTAGTTGTGAGTCATGTTGTCGGTGCCTTCGATGATATTCAATAATATATGATAATCAATTGCGCTTGACAGGTCGACTCGAGAGGCAAGCGTTTCAAATGCCAGGAGGCCCCTTGCGTCGGCCAGTGCTTGTCTGGTTTCCGTGTAGTCTTGCGCATGCTCCCCCCAACGGAGGGTAGGATATTTCTGACTTGTGGTTTTGAATAGTTGCGCCGGGTATTCAATGTCATCGCCGTAGCGCGGAAACCCCAGCGAATGCCGATCAACGCGAGTATGCATCTCATATAAACCGATATAATCGCCGTTGAAAAAAACCTCTGCCCATTTAAGATCAGGCGCATGTCGAGGTGATGGCTCGGTTGAGAATGAACGAAACAATTCGTAAGAAAGGTTGTTGCGCATGCGCGTAGGGTCGCGCACGCCGTTAGAGAACAGCAGGTGCTTTGTGCCGGTGTCGTTCATCAAGCGATGCGGCTCGTCGCAACGAAAGTTGAATGGCTTCTTCGCGTCCCAATGGCTGGTGTTGCCGCGATGAGAGATGCCGCCGCCGCTCCAGGATGTTGCCGCAAGCATGGTCGGAGCTCTGCCGTTTGAATCGGCCGGGTAGAAATAAGCGAGGGCATCCACGCGTTTCCGTTTACCGAGTTTGTCGTTAGCATATAGCATAAAAGCCGGCATATCCAGAATTTCCGGCATTATCCTGAAGCGAAGCGTTTTGGCGTCTTGGGCCGATAGGTCGCTGGAGAAAATAGCAGTCAAACGAGCGTCAACGGGAGCAGTGCGTCCAGGTGGGCGTGCAATCGTTCCGTCGTTGGCGAGAAAGTCAGGTGTTTCGCTATGCCACGCGATGGTCAGGCCAGGCACGCGGAATGCCTCTAAATCAAGGTTCTCGGTCACAAATGAAGGGGAAGGGTTGTTCCCCAGAAGCATAGTTTCCGTTAGTAAGTCAAGAGCGGCTGGAATTAACTCGGCATTATTCTTCACGGGGGGGAAATCGCTGAGAACGGATTCTCCGTAGTGTCGTATGCGGTGCCGGATCTCCCGGCTGCTCACGGGTGTAAAAGGATCATTGACCAGAATGCGCTTATGCATTGCCACAAGGTTGTTATAAACGCCTCTCAACGTCTCTTCGTTCAACGGAATACGCGCGTTGAGCGGGGCAAGTGCGCTAGGTGGAGCATGGGCTGGCCTGAACATTGACGGCCAATCTGCTGGGCCCCTTGTTCCCCAGTGCCGATTGCCGCCTTGGCCGGGAAAAATGCCCATGTGTGCATAGTCTTCAAAATAATAGACGCCGCGAAATTCCCCGTTGATGCTAAGGCGCAGTAATCCATTCTCAACATGGGGAATCTTCAGCTTGCGAGCCAGGGCTGTTTCGAATAAAGGAGCTAGAAAACCTGAAGTCTCTGGCGGCGAAATCCGCAGGCGTCGGCTGCCCAACGTTAACGTCTCGTCCTCAGTAGTCAATATCCATGCGGTTCGTCTTTGCCAAGGTTGGTCGGCGATGGAATCCGGATGCAATTGCAATGTGCCCGCGTGACGCTTGTCGCCGTTGTAAACCTGAATGCTCAGTGGACGCGCGGCCTCTCGGATGAGGTAGCCGGTAGACAAACTCGCTTGCTGTCCTCGGGCAAAATAGCGTAAATCGCTCTTCGAAAGATAAAGGTCAAGTTCATGAAGCGCTGAGATGTTCGCATAACCCGGATGTCTCATTAGATTAAAGGCGTCCGCAGTTCTGAGCGTCGCCCGCATCCCGCGGCTCAGTCCTGTGAGAAGGCATTCCATTAGGTGCCGGTCAATGCGTAACCCGGGCATGAGGCTGCGTCTTCGTCGTGATAGAGCCAGTACTTCACAAGGGGTTAGCGCCCGGTCCCATGCCGTGAATTCATCGATGACCCCAATGAAAGGTGTGCGCGTATGAGACCATCTATCCATGGAGAAG
>REEF01000688.1 GCA_007695205.1 Planctomycetaceae bacterium | reverse complement strand
CCCGTACCAGTGGTGGCCGTGGCCTGTGTTCGGCGACTGCTCGGCGGGGCGGGCAAACGCAGTCGTCTTCACAAAGGCCACACGACCCTTGAATTCGGGCCGGGGCTGTGTATCGATGGGGCAGGTTAGTTCGATTTGTAAGAACCGGACGTTTTGCGGTGCTTCCGAGCAAGCTCAATCCAAGAGATCGAAGACCGCGGATTTTACAAATTCCCGGACTTGGGTTGGGGGACGTCTGCGCAACGTGTGGGCAGCGGCTGAGTTGTCTGGCTCGATTCAGAAATTCATCCAGACCAATTCGGGCATTCGCCGCTTGCTCTGACCGGACGCTGCCTTGTTGTCGATATGGGCTGTGAATGACGAAGACATTCTTCCAGGGAGACACGAATCGATGCTTGATTTGACCTATTTCCTGCTGATTGGTGTGGCCGCGGGGTGGCTGGCGGGAATAATCATGAAAGGGCGGAAGTTCGGGCGGCGGATATGACGGACGACAGCCTGCTTGATCTGTTCGACGAACCGTGCGGCGGCGGCCAGATCGCCGAGGGACCGTCGAGTTTTCCACCCAAGGACCGGCAAGCGTTCGCGAACCCACGGGATCGTTGGCTGACATCCGCCAAGAAGGGGCGCATGGTGAATCGAGCCAAGAACTGGATCGGCTTTGTCGTTCGAACCGGTAGTATGGGCCACGCTGTATTTTTTGATTGGATCACTGCCTGGCTTCTGGTGCCGGACCTAGGCCTGGGTCAGCTTCGCTGCCGTGCTGAACTTCGCCATCTGGCGGCTGAACTTGGCCTGACGGCAGTGGCCCTGATTTCTTGGCGATCCACGTCGCTGGCCTGAGAGATCAAGCGGGTCTTTTCCCACTCGCTGCTGACAGATTAGTGGACCAGGATGTCTGGGATTCTGATGCTCGCCCTTTGCGCGGTCGTCACCGCAGGAGTTCAACGGGACGCCTCGGGATCTTGTGGTATATTTTGATAGCTTTCACAAGGTGAGGTGTACCAAAAATCGTCCCAAAGGTATCTCCAAGCCCAAGAAACGAGCACGGCCGCCGGAGCGGCCGTTTCGTAAGTCGTTTGCTGACAAGCACTTCTGTCAAGTGGAGGATATGAGATTCGAACTCACGACCTCTTGAATGCCATTCAAGCGCTCTCCCAACTGAGCTAATCCCCCATTTCGAGCAGCCTTACAGCTTGCTCTCCACCCCACCAAAAATATCAGGCTGTCGTCGGGCTGTCAAGTGCTGCCTTGATTCGGAGTCAACTATTGAAGAAGTCTTTCATCACCATCCTGAAGTACGTTGTTCCTCTGGTGATTATAGGCTGGCTGCTGCGAAGCGTCGACCAGGAAAAATTGGTCCGGTTGTGGCACGAACAGCAAAACTGGCCGATGATGCTCGGCGGTTTTCTTTTGGCATTCGCGGCTGTTTGCCTGAGCTTTTATCGATGGCACCTTTTAGTGAGGGGTCTAGGGCTTCCCTTTAGGGTTGCAGATGCTTTTCGACTGGGGTTTTTGGGGTATCTATTGACCTTTGTTTCTGGTGGAAGTGTTGGAGGTGATCTGTTCAAGGCGGTCTTTATCGCTCACGAGCAACCGGGGCGGCGGACGGAGGCGGTGGCGACGGTCTTGATCGATCGAGTTGTCGGGCTGGTTTCGCTGCTGGTCATCACGAGCGTGGCGATCGTGATGGCGAGGCCCAGTTACGAATCGCCGGTGGTCGCAGCGATCTGCAATCTGACGCTTTTGGCCACCGTGATCGGCTTGACGGCGATGTTCCTGGTGCTGGTACCGCGGCATACCAGCGAGCTGATGTTGAAGATCGCCATTCGGGTGCCGAAAGTGGGCGTTACTTTGGGCAGATTGGTCGCTGCCTTACAGGTCTATCGTCGCAGGCCGGGCGTGGTGGCGCTCGTGTTGGCGCTCAGCCTAGGCGTGCAGGGGTTGTTGGCCATTTCTCTATTCATGGCAGCGGAATCTGTGTTGGATGACGCTCCGTCCTTGGCATCGCATTTCATCATCGTTCCCTTATCGATGGTTGCCGGGGCCCTGCCGTTCACGCCGGCCGGTTTGGGAACGTTTGAATTGGCCATGGATCAATTGTATCTGCTGATCCCCGAGCCTCCACGTTCGGACGGGATCTTGGTGGCCTTGGTTTATCGTTTGATCACCATCGTGATCGCGATCATCGGTGTGGGTTACTATTGGGCCAGTCGTCGGGAAGTGCGGGAATTGCTGGACGAGGCGGAACATGATCCGAGCCTGTCGTAACGAGCGTTTCGAGGGAAACCGAGGTTAGATCGAGACAACATCTGTCGCGTGTGATATGATCCACCGGGAGCCACCGCGGGAAACAACGTTTTTTTCCGCTCGATTTTCGAGTCCATTTGTGAAGCCAGATGCTAACGACGACAAATAAGCGAGAAATACTGCGTCAAATCAGGGATGCTGGGGTTACCGGCGCGGGCGGCGCGGGTTTTCCGACTTACAAGAAGTTGGAGACCAAGGTTCCGCATGTGATTGCCAACGGCGCCGAGTGCGAACCGCTGCTGCAGAAGGATCGTGAATCGATGCTGCAGGACCAGGAGGCGATGTTTCGCGGACTGGAGATCATGCAGCAACTGACCGATGCTCAGACGGTCACGGTGGCGGTCAAACGCAAGAACGAAGATGTGTTGGACCGATTTCAAGGGCACCTGGCTCGTCACGGCTTTCAGACGCTGGTCTACCCGGACGTCTATCCGGCAGGGGACGAGTACCTGTTGGTGTACGAGATCACCGGTCGGCTGATCCCGCCCGGCGGGATCCCGCTGCAGGTCGGAGCGGTGGTGGACAACGTGGAAACCATCATCAACATCGCTCACGCTCTGGACGGTCGTCCGGTGATCGACAAGTACCTGACGATCTGCGGTGCCGTGAACCACCCGGTGACCACCGTCGTGCCGATCGGCACCTCGATCGCCGATTGCCTGCAGTTGGCGGGGGGATGCCAGGTAGATGATCCGGTGATTCTGACCGGCGGGTTGATGATGGGCGGCGTCACGACCGACGCGTCGCTACCGGTGACGAAGAACATGGGCGGCATCATCCCGTTGCCAGCCGACCATCATCTGGCGATGCGAAAATCGCAGAGTCAGGCGACGTATACGCGGATCGGCCATGGCCAATGCGATCAGTGTTCGCTGTGTACCGAATTGTGTCCCCGCTACATCATGGGT
Source organism: Planctomycetaceae bacterium (assembly GCA_007695205.1). Taxonomy (GTDB): domain Bacteria; phylum Planctomycetota; class Planctomycetia; order Pirellulales; family Pirellulaceae; genus SKKK01. The sequence continues at coordinate 4,007 of REEF01000688.1, read as the reverse complement.
TACCCGATCGAGCCTCACAAGGTCATGCGGACTCTGCTGATGACGGGCCAGGCGAAACAGCGCGGCAGCCTTTGGGCCCAGTATTGCTGTGAATGCAATATCTGTTCGTATATCGCGTGTCCGGAATCATTGGATCCGAAGAATATCTGCGTGGACGCGAAACAGGTCCTTCGCGAAAACGGCTTAGGGAGAACCGAAGCCGAATTGGAGGTACTGTTCCGCGATCCGCATCCGGCTCGGAAAGGCCGCGAGATCCCGATCCCGACGCTGATCACGCGATTGGGGCTTCGGCCGTACGATCGCAAGGCCGGATTCCAGCGTTTCGACGACTGGCAACCTCGCCGCGTCTCGATCCCCCTGGATTCCCATATCGGATCGCCAGCAGAGCCCATCGTCGGCCTGGGCGACCGGGTACGGCGAGGCGATCTGATCGCCCGAGTCGCAGATCGGCAACTCGGATGCCCGGTTCACGCCAGTATCGACGGGCGTGTGACCGCTATCGGTTCGCGTACGATCCAGATCACCGCGTAAAGGGCAACGATCCCCTCGCGCAGCCATGCTTTCCTGAACTCCATTTCCCCAACGGAACTGACGGCACCACGATGAAAAACGGCAATGCAATCGGCATCGTAGAAACCTCGAGCATCGCCAAGGGGTTCGAGATCGCCGATACGGTATTGAAGACGGCGAATGTGAAGATCATCTTGAATCGGACCATCTGCCCGGGCAAGTACATGGTGCTGATCGGTGGCGATGTCGACGCCGTGAACGCCAGCATCGAGGCCGGATTGGTGGCAGGAGCCCACACGGTCGTCGATCATTTCGTCATTCCCAACGTTCACCCGGCTGTTTTTCCGGCGCTCAGCGGCGTGTCCCATCTGCCGAAATTGGAAGCGTTGGGCATCATCGAATCGTTCAGTGTGGCATCGATCATCGAAGCGGCCGACGCGGCCGTCAAGGCCACTCCGGTTCAGTTGATCGCGATCAATCTGGCGATGGCGATCGGTGGCAAGGGCTGGGTCTCGTTGACCGGCGACGTGGCTTCGGTCACCGAAGCGGTCGAAATCGGCAGCCGCGTGGTGGAACGTCGCGGTCTGCTGGTAGAGAAGGTCGTCATCCCGCGCCCCCGTGCCGAGATCATTCAGGAATTCCTCTAAACCATCCGCGTTCCCCACCAAACGATGACCGATTCGGCAGATTCCCATAACCGCGTCATGCTTCCCAACATCGCACCGCTGATGATCGGCCCTTTGCGAATCGACCCACCCGTGCTGCAGGCGCCGATGGCCGGATTCACCAACTATGCCTTTCGCCATCTGGTGCGGCAGTTGGGTGGCGCCGGTCTGCAGGCGACCGAAATGATCAGCGCGCGCGGCTTTGTCTGGAAGGAGCGTCAGCAGGCGGAGCATCCGGACCGGTTATGGGGCGTGCGCGACGAGCCCCGTCCGCTGGCCGTTCAGATCTGGGACAACGACCCCGAGGTGCTGGCGCAAACCGGGCAGCGTTTGGCCCACGAGTATCGTGTCAGCGTAGTGGACATCAATTTCGGATGCCCGGTGCCTCGTGTCTCGGCCAAAGCCCACAGCGGTTCGTACCTGCTGAAGGATCCCGACCGCATCGGAGAAATCGTCGCCCGTGTCGTCCAGGCCTGCCACCCGACGCCGGTCACGGCCAAGATCCGGCTGGGCTGCTCGCGCGATCAATTGACGGCCGCTCGAGTCGCGGAAGCGGTCGAACAGGCGGGCGGTGCTGCCTTGACCGTCCATGGCCGCACGGCACAGGATTTCTTTCGCGGCCAGGCGGATTGGGAGCAGATCGCCTGCCTGAAGTCGGTCCTGCGGCGCATTCCGTTGATCGGCAACGGCGACCTGGATTCGGCGGAGAAAGTGGTGGACGCCTTCCGCCGCTATCCGGTCGATGGCGTCATGATCGCCCGCGCGGCGTTGGGAAGGCCCTGGTTGTTTCGACAGATCCAAGCGGCACTTCGCGGGGAACCGGTCCCGGCAGACCCGACGGCGGACCAGCAACGGGCAATCCTGCTGCAGCATTACGAACACATCCTGCAGCGGTTTGGCGAACAGAGGGGCACGGTGCTGATGCGTAAGTACGCTTGTTGCTATGCGCAAGGCCGCCCGGGGGCTCGTCAATTCCGAGCACTGGCGGCACACGTCCAAACGCCCCAAGAGCTGCGTGACGTGGTGGCGAGCCGTTTTCCCGGCGACCACACTAACGCGGGCTCATGGCCGCAACCCAAGTAGGTTGGGTCTCCGACCCGACCCGGTCGGGACAGAGTCCCAACCTACGAAGACTCTACCAGCGGAGCGCCGCCCGATCCTTCTGCAGGATCTCGTGAGCCGTCGGACTCAAGCCGAATTGCATGCCCGGTCGATTCAGTTCCAGGAACACCTGCAGTTGAGCGTGAGGGGATGCGATCGTGACCACCGGTGCGCGGGTCACCCGCAGCACGCTGGTCGGAACCGCGTTCCACCAGGCGGCATACATGCCCGCGTGCAACGTCGGCTCTTGTCGCAAACCAAAATCTCCCGTGATCAGGTGCACCAGTCGCCGGTCGTCGCCCGTAAAGCCCTCGAAGGTCAGCCGCTGAATACGGTGATGATGATCGAAATAGTACGTCAAGGAACCCGCCAAATCATCGATTCGCGTGCCGGTCACCACGGGAACTCGAAGTCCCTCCATGCCCGTTTCCGACAGCGTCGTCGTCACACGCGGCCAGCGTGCGGTGACCCACGAAGGGCTGATGTCGAAGCGGATCACCTCGTGCAACTCGCGCACCGGGGCGCCAGTCAGCCCATCCATGGACTCCAGCTCGGGATGTTGAGCCGCTGGTCCGTAACGGTATTCCGAAGGGACGCTACGTGTCAATCCTGAACCCGATTCGGAGGGCTGGACCACCGGGGCTTGCTCGCCCGAACTGCTGAAGGCGTTGGTCAAGGGCGCGGTCAGCGACGAGACACTGTCCTCTTCCATCAACAGATAGGGAGTGCCCGCCGCAGCTACCAGCAGCACAGGATAGATGGCTTTTCGACTAAGCATGGTGACGTATTTCCCTCGATAGACAGACTTTGCGGTCTCGTTGGATATCGACGGAAAACCCCAGCGATCTTGTCTCGAAAAGCGATGGCCCCCCGAGGCGCCAGGACGATTTTATTCCGCAATACCTTTCCAGCCGGAACGGATTTATTCTCATCCTTGCGGAAAAAGTAGGACGGATCGCCAATCCGTCCCACTTTTTATGCAACCTTGGGGTTACCGCTGTTGCGTCAGGCGACTCGCGCATTTATCGGCAACATCGCCTCGGACAACGGTGTCCCCTGCTGTCGACCTTCACGATGCCCGCCCCGGCCCCCGGCTGACGCGCCTGACAGACAACCTTATCTTGTAGGCACGTTTCAACCAAAATAACATAAACGCCCCAAAAACCAGAAGAATAGAAATACGTCGATATTGACATACGTCATGCGCAACGTATTTTTGGCGGTATCGAACCAAACAGAGCAGTAGATCGAAATGAAAGCAAACCCCGGCGGCAACCTCGATCCACAACACCGACCGCAGCGAGCCGTTCTTTGGGTTCTTTCAGCAGATTCAGCTCAAGCCGCTGTCGCTTCAGGACGCGCAACAGTTGCTGGCGAAGATCGCCGCGACCAAAGGACAAGACGATCTGGCCGCGTTTCTGAACACGCCAGACGGCCGAGGCCGTGTGCGGGCGATCCACGATCTGGCCGGTGGCAAGCTGCAGACCAAGTACCGCTTCCACGCCCTGCTGCAAGGTCAAGACCAGGACGTCATGCACGCCATCCTGCGCACCGCCACCGCCGAACTGAAACCCCGCCCGACGTCCGATGGATCATCGACGTCGACCCCGTCAACCTGCTATAACCCCTGTCGTACCCTGCCCCCAAAGGGATCCCCGTCACCACCCCCGCGTCCTCCGATCCCGAAGGGATCCCAGCCATTAGCCGGTGGTCGAGCGCCGCGACACCACC
>REEF01000555.1 GCA_007695205.1 Planctomycetaceae bacterium | reverse complement strand
TGGCGTCGTGGACTGTTGCCGGCAAAGGGAACGCTGTGAAGCATGTTCGTAGTGGGATTCGCCAGAATTCCCGCATCGGCGCCCTGCATGGGAACTCTGGCGAGTTCCACTACGTACACATGTCATGACTTTGGGCGTCGGCGAATAGAAATACGATGTTCGGCTACTTCTGGGACGGATTGGGGCAAAGTTGCTTCGGGCACCATGATCAACAGAATGTTCAGCGGTGATCACTTCGTTTGAGATTTTTGGGCGTTGGCCCTTTCCAGCATCGCCCGAACACGAGCCTCTTCTTTTTTGAGCGCCGCTGGAGGGACGGGCATTGGCTTGAAGTTCGGGTCGGGGATGAGCGGTTCGTCGGCGGGAATCGTCCGCATCCGCAGGTTACGAAACCAGACGTCCTGGCCATGATCCTGCAGGTATAGCTTGCCGCCACGTCCGGTAAGGTCACCACCGCGGATGCTGAGCAGCTTGACCTGCTCGGCCCACTTGGGGTCGTTGTAATCGAATGACAAAACCCGCTGATCGTTGAGCCAATGTTCAATCACCGTGTCCTTGCAAATGATTCGCGCGGTATTCCACTGGCCATACGGTAACGCGGCACGTTTACTTGGCGCCATACAAAAAAATAGTGAAGCCGCCGACTGCCGCGGGTTCTCACCATAAGGGCTGTTCTCATCGTCGAGCACCTGGTATTCGACTTGGCCTGGTCGGTAATAGACGCCGCTGTTGCACCCCTTGGAAACCTTCCAATCAAACCGCAACTCAAAGTCGTCCGGAACGAGTCCCGCAGTGTAGGTCAGATTGCCTCCTTTTCGCACCCGGGCGAACACGCCGTCCTGAATTTCCCAGTTCCCGTTATGCTGCCAGCCCGCAAAACTTTTGCCGTCAAAAAGCTCGACAAATCCCAGATCTTTCTCCTGGGGATCAAGAGCCACGGCGACAACGGGAAAGTTCGTTAACAAGAGCCCCCATGCGGCAACGAACGCTAGAAGTCTTATAGCCATGTTAAACTCATTTTGTGGTAGTAGACGTTTGGGATGGAACGATCGGTGCGGGGCCCGCTTCGAGGAATCGCAGCAAGTCGAGAATTTCTTCTTTGGAGAGCCCATTGAGCAGGCCCGCTGGCATGGCCGAGTTTTTGGAAACTTGCTGGACTTCGATTTCGGCCTTGTCGATTTTCGTGAGCTCTTGTGGCATCGTCAGGTTGGTGGCGACGTGGAGCGCATCGGCATCTTCCCCAATGACGGTGCCGACGATCACATTGCCACTATCGAGGACGAACTGCGTGGTTTGGTACTTCGGGTGAATTTCCAAAGCGGGCTCGATGATGTGACTTAGTAGTTTTCTCCCCTGAAACTTATTGACCGATTCGACCAAGTCTGGTCCCAACTTCGCGCCGTATCCGGAGACTGAGTGGCACTGCAGGCACTGGGCCTTCAGGAAGGCCTGGCGTCCGCGGAGGATCGCGGCCGGATCAACGGTTTCTGAGTTTACTCGTTCGCCGACTGCAGCAAAATCGTTCATCGTCCATGCGTGCTGAACCGCCGGGGTACGGGCCGCCTCGATTCGCGCGAATTCAGGATCGGACAGTTTCTCGATATAGCCGACCAAATCGTTGATTTGCCGCTCGGTAAGGATACCGCCAATCGGAGGCATCAGATTCTCCGGGTAGCCCTCGACCAACAGGGCGTTGGGATCTTGGATCGAATGCCGCAGATACTTCGTGTCCGCCAACACATCAAAGGCCAAGCCGGTTTCCGGTTCACGGACCTTCCGTTTTGAACCTGGTAGGTTCAGGAAGGTGGGGCCGACAAGTCGCGAGCCATCGAGACTATGGCAAGAGGCACAGTAGTTTTGATAGAGCACGCGGCCCGCGTTGCCGGGGGAGAATTGAAAGTACGGCGGGAAAAAGGGGTCAGGAACCTTTTGCGAGGAACTCGCCCTTCGGGTGCTTCGCACAAAAGGTTCCTGACCCCTTTTTCCCGCCACCTCGCCCGGTTTATCGTTCGGGATTCGATTGACGGTATACCATAGCTCCCCGGCCCAAAGCGGTTGACCACTCGCCGAAGGCAACCTTTCCGAGAGCCGCACATGCACGACCTCTCCCTCGATCATTCCCGGCAGCTCAAGAAAAACCTTTCGCCGATCAGAAGAAACGGTCGCTGACGCGACTTCGGTCTTTCGATAGCGAACCTTGGCTCCGCCGTAGGTCTGAGTCGCCTGATAACCCCACTGCGTCACAAAGTAGCTTTCGGGATCCCATCCGCTTCCCTCTGCCAGCGGCATACTGAACTCGATTTCCAGGCCGTTGGAGTGAATGCGAGCCGCCAGTGGCTCGAACACTTCCTGTCCGGTGTAACGAATCCGTGTCAGCCCGCTCACTCGCTCGATAAAATCCCAATCTTTACCGCGAGCGATCCCACCAGCGTAAAGCTCGCCATCGGGCGTCAAGACAAAGCGATGCAGCAGGTGCTGGAAGCCCTGCGAGAACGGAAACACCGCACCTTGCATCACCCCCTCAGACTCTTCCAGGAAAGCCCGTTGGAGTCCGCCAAACGTCGCGTCGCCAAACAAAACGTGACCGGCGAAGGGCCCCCAGGTTTCTGGCAATGTAATGGGTTGCGTCGGTGAAGCGGCGATCTCACCCTGAGGCAACCAAACCGCCGGCGGTGTCGCTTGCGGACGATCCAGCGGATGCCAAGGCGGGATGCTGCGAAACTGGTAGAAGGCATCCTGCTGTACATGAATCAGCTTGTTGGCCGGCAGCCATTCTCCCTGGTTATCGGTAACCAAGAGCGAGTCGTTGGGGCCGAGCCCGATCCCGTCGGGTGTTCGTAATCCGCCGGCAATGATTTTCGTTTCCCCGCTGTCGATATCGACCTCGATCACACTGCCTCGCAAAGGCGCTTGAAAATTATCTTTGCCTCGCCGGGCCATCCCCACACTGCTGGAAAAATAAAGTTTCGAACCACGGATCACCGCGCCGAACAGGTATTCGTGATAGTCGAGGGTGCTTTCCCAGTCATGCGAAAGACAGCGATACGTTTCGAACTTGCCGTCGCCATCTTCGTCAATCAACTCAGTCGCCTGATTCTTCTCGGTGACGAAAATCCGATCGCCGGAAATCGTCAGCCCCATCGGCTCGGACAGGCCTTGTGCGATCAACCGAAACGGAGGAAGCCCGCTTTGGGAAACCGCATCGAGGTCCAGCGAAAACAGGTCGCCTTCCCATGTCGTGAACAGCAGTTCGCGTCGGTTTCGCATTGCCATCCCGGTGACCCGCATGGGACTGGTATCCTCTCCCCGCAAGTCGATCGAATCGAGGGCCGGATGACGACCGCTCAGTTTCCGTCCGAATCCGGGCGATGCGTCTGGTACGGTCGGTTCCTCGAGGTTGGTGACCAACGATAGATTTCCGGCGGTTTTCCCCTCCACGATCAGCTTGCGAAACTTTACCGGTTGCGGATACGTGGTCCCCGAAGGCGGAACCAGCAGCACCAAGATCGGCAATCCGGGCCGAACGCGAAAGCGTCCCAGTTCGGCTTGGCTCCACTGGCCGTTGGGTGTCGTTTCGACATCCCAGAAACGGTCCTCACCGTCGAACGACAGTTGATAAGCTTGATTCAGTGGCTCGGCAGAGGCGTATTCGACCGCGACGGTGACCTCTTCTTCTTGTTCAGCCCGCAAATACCAACCGATGATCGCCCCGCGGCCCCTGGTGATTTCCAAAACGTCATTGTCCCAATGGTTGGGACCCTTGGAAAAGATCGCCTTGGCCGGCAGATCGAGAGCTCGGCTCGGTTCGGCTGAGTGGCCGACAGCGCAGCCGATCAGCATCAGGACCAGCATCAGGCAGCAATTGATCGGGTTACGATTCATGGCAAAAAAACGATCGGGGCAGCTTTGGGCGAAAGGCTTTTAGAGTCTATCCGGAAAAGGGGTCTGACCCTTTGGAGGCGAGTCGATTTTATTGGTTTTTTGCCTCGCCGGAGAGGGTCAGACCCCTTTTCCGGATAGACTCTTAGCGACGTGATAGGGAAAAAGAGAATTCAACGGGACGTGAGCCGATACCACTGGGCATCGGTCAGACTGGCGACAGGGGTTCCTGCCGCATTCATCAGGTTCCATCCCTGTTTTGCCGACAGCGGAAGCAGGAGTTGTGAACCGGTTGGCAGCGCTTCGACCTGTATCTCTCGCGTCACAGAAGTCTCGGCCGTTATCGGCACACGTTCTCGGAACGTCATGATATCGGCATCATCTGTGAGTTCCCAACGAAGTTCGAAATGAGACACACGCTCTGAACAACCGAGATAGCGAACAGAAAGTGATGTGGTTTCGCCGCCGCGCCGCAGTTTCCATGTGTCGTCCGATTTGTCCTCGAATGCTGTTACCCCAACGGACCGCATCACGAACTCGGACTGCTTGAGCCCCTCTTCGCCCTCGGGTGCCCGCCACACCTTGTAAGGCTTTGCCCGCTGCAGATCGTAACCGAGCCAAACATCTTCCCCCTGCCGAATCGAGATCGATCGGGGCAGGTGGTCGAGGCTGTAGCGGTTGATCCGTTGTCGGTCAAACGGCAGCTCCCGACTGCTCGGCTCTTCGGCGTATGCGATGGTGCCGCAAGCGGCGCAGAGTAGGATCGCAAAAAGACCGTGTTGCATCGTGCTGTTCATGGGGCGCCCTTGGGGTTGATCAAAAAAGTCTCAGGAGTGCAGCATCATAGACAAAGATTTTCGGAAGTTAAGAGCTCACCGGTCTTACTGGATGAAGGTTACGGTGAGGTTTGGCAGCGCAGCTTTGACTTTGGCCTGAATGGCTTCGGGATAGTGGTGTTCCTTGCGGCGCTCGGCGAGTTCAAGCTCCTTGAGGAAGGCGAAGTCCTTGAGGCGGGCGATGCGTGCTTCGGTCAGCGGCAACCGGTTGAGCGTCAGTTTTTCGAGCTGGGTCACGCCAGCGAGTTCGGCGAGTTCCTCGTCGGTGAAGGAATCACACTGGATGGATAGGCGGCGCAAGGTGGGGATGGCCTTGACCGCGGCGATGGCTTCCGACGGGGGACTGTTCACGCCGTAACTGAGCCCCAGATATTCCATGGGCAGGTGCTTCAGGTTTTGGAGCAAGGCGGCGGTGGCATGGTGGCATCCGATCTCCATGCCTTTCAGCTTGCTGAGCTTGCCCAGATGTCCGGCGCTGGCATCGGTGATCCCATGGGAATGCCAGAGCTTGATGAACTCGAGGTTGGGAAAGTTTTCGCAGACGTAGCCCAGCCCTTCGTCGTCGAGATTGTTGGAGTGAAAGTTGATCGACCTGAGCCGTGTCCAGCCTTCAAACTTGGCGAAGCCATGACCTTTCACCGGGGTGCGGAAGGCGAAGGTTTCCAGTTTCTTCAGCCCGGCGAGCTTTTCCAGGCCGGCGTCGGTGGCTTTGCCGAAGGCGACCAGTTCGAGATGGGCGAGGTCGGGGCAGGCCGTTGTGAGGTTTTGAAGTTGGATCAGGCTGGCGTCGCCGAGCCTGCCGAAGCCAATAATGGTTAACTTTTTAAGTTTCTTGAGGTGAAGGACAGGCGCGACCCAGGAGTCTTCGATATTGGTCGCTTCAAGATAGAGCGTTTCCAACGACGAAATCTGCCCGAGGTGCTCGATGAACGCGGCGTTGTAAGGATCTTCATTCTTCTTGCGATGATCGTGGGCACCACCGCCCAGGACTTTGGTGTTCACCAGCGTGAGGGTGTCAAAGATCGGAATGTCACCGCCCGCCGCCGTCTTGAGCGCCTCGGGCGTGGTGTTGACCTTCTCGAACTTGCCGGGCGCGCTCTCGATAGTGCGAATGATGGCCACAACATGCGGGTACCGCTTCGCGGCAGCGAGAATGGCGTCGGCGTGGTCGGTGAGGGCCTGCTTCAAGGGCGCCTCGGTGGTCGTGGCGATGATCGAGTCGAGATCAGCGCGGGAGCTGACTTTGGAGAGATCGGGATCCGCGCCCAGGCCGACGAGCGGTGCGACAGCAATGAGGATGAGGAAGACTGAGAGGGTTGAGGATTTCATGTTTTAAGTGCTTCGTTCTTGGCTCTTGGTTTCAATACTTTGGAAAAATGGTTGACGTGGGAAAACGCTCCTCGTGGCTGAAGTTCCCATCAGGATGGAACTCCTCGCGAGGGACTGCGTCATCAGGCCAGCTGAGCGGACGGATGCGGACGATGTTTCCAGGACGAAAACCTTCCAGAACAAGGTCCACCTTAATACTTATCTGAATCCCACTGCTGCCCAGCGGTGCGTCATTGTCCGATTTTGTGACATCCACGATCGGACCTCTGATGGCCAAGTGACCCTGTCCGTAATTGCCCGATGAATGCTTCAGCGTCAACTCCGACGCACCAATCTGTCCCTGAGTGCCCTTTGTGAAGTCGGCATACAGCGACGGGTCCATGCCGCCGAACAAGGTCGCGGTCACCGTCGCGTGGCCGAACTCTCCATATTCGACCGCATCGACCCAGGCGGGCATCCAGCGACTGCGGATCAGCGACTTGTGAACCTCCGTCTGCTGTTGGCTGGCCCGCTGCATGGCCGTCTCGTCGAGCCAAATATCCGAGACGTGGAAACGATTTCCCACGCGTCTTGCCCAAGTGCCAGCCGGCTTCCAGGAGATTCCCAGATACACAATTTGGCCATCGAGCGACTTCTTTCCGCTTGCGGGCCACAAACCTTCGGTAATCAAATCTTCCATTGCCAAACGTTCGCGGCCGCGCCAGATTCGGGTGGCGGCGTCGATGGTCATCTGTTGTTCGCTTTCCTGGTCTTCCGCCTCTTCCAACGGTCCGCGATTGGCGACGATCGTCCCTTCCCGGCCCTGGATCTCGACCTCCTGCAACCTCCAGACTTTGCCTTCGCGGAGGCAGTAACTCGGTTCGTCCTCCAGCAGAATCGCATGATTCTCCGCAGGATGCGTGTCGGTTCCGCGTTTGACGACCGGCACCGAGGAAACCAGCGGGTCGGGCGGCAGATAGAATCGACCATGCAGCATGGTGCCCAGCGGGATATCGCGAAGATCGGCCGGCGCGCCGTGATGACGGATCATGCCATAGGGCAGCATTGCAAACGGGCGTGGTTGGCTCCTGTAAAACAGCTCTTCCCCCGGCACGCGGATGCTGCCGCGACGGTTCGCATGATCGACGAACACGAGCTGGCCGTCGTAAGCCACCGACTTATCCGGGGGCGGAAACTTGCCCGGCT
>REEF01000207.1 GCA_007695205.1 Planctomycetaceae bacterium | reverse complement strand
GGTTGAAAGCCTCGAGTGAAGTTAGACAACTTTTTCAAGGAGTATCGATAGCCATGCGAGAATCAGTAACGTATCAGGCGATTTTGGAAGAGGGACGGGAGGAAGGAGGTATCCGGGAACTCCACCGCATGATCCTGCGGCAGGGTCGGGTGCGGTTTGGGGAGGCGGACGAGGCGGTTCGGCAGCAGATCGAAGCGATTCGGGATATCGACCGGCTCGAAGACCTGACCGAACGGCTGGTGATCGTATCGAGCTGGGATGAGCTGATGGCGTGATGGTTTCGAGGGGAGGGGGACGTGGGCCACTTCACCTCCCGGTACCGAAACCGCAGGTCAACATTCCCAGCGTAGGTGGTCTTCTTTCGGCGACGATGCTTTTCGGACGATTCGCCCAACGGTCTCGGCAATCGGTCTGGGATGTGTTATGCTATCGGACCAGGAAGGTTCGAGTGGGATTGTTCCGGACTGGATTCCGAGCAGCTCGAGCCTGGAAATGGATCAACCAACAGAGCGACAATGAGTGTCAACACCTCGCCCCGCTCGGGCCTGCCGCGCTTCCGCACCAGTCCCTCGGCGATCGCCCGTTATTTCTTCCACGATTGCGAGCGGTTTCTGCGGTATCTGTCGGCCAGCCATGCGACTCGCCAAGTCGAATCGCTGCCGACCCCCGATTTCGATCACAGCCCCGTGGTCAAAGCGATCCTGGAAAGCGGGTACGCCTGGGAGCAGACGGTGCTGGACCAGTACCTGGCGGGCCGGGTCCGGATCGCCGAAGGCACCGGCGAAGTTCACACTCGCCGCTTCGATTGGCGGCAGACCCTGCGGTGGTTGCGGGATGCCCAGCCCGGTACGTTCCTCTACCAACCGACTTTCCGGTTGCCCCGCGCCTTCTACGCTCGCTACGGCCTGGACCCCGACCTGGTGGTGATCAGCGATAATCATCCGGACCTGCTGATGGTCGACCAGGACGGTCGCGGCGGCCGGATCGTTCGCGTATTGGACCTGAAACGCGGGGAATCGCTGCAATTGGCTCACCGCGTCCAGATACTGCTGTATGCCTTGGAGATGGAATCGATCTGCTGGGCCGACTCGATCCGAGACCTGCACGCCGACACCCGCTATGGCGAAGTTTGGCTGGGCGCGCACCCCGCCCCCACGCCGTTTGACATGACCGATCTTCGGCCGCACGTCGAGGCGTTTTTGCGGAACGATCTGACGCAAATCCTGCAGACGGCTGCGGAAGAGGTCGCCTGGCACGTCCAACCGCGGTGCGAGTGGTGCGAATTCTTCGAGCACTGCCGAGACCAGATGCGGCGTGATGACGACCTATCACGCCTGACACAATTGACGACGCACGGCAAGCAGTATCTGCGCGGCGAGGCTCGGGTCCAGACCTTGGCCGAACTGGATCGCTGGTTGCAGCGGGATGACGCGGACCAGATGCTCAGCCGATGCGCTTCGCTGGCGGGCCGTCGCCCGCGATTGGTCCAGCAGGTAGCAGCCTTGACGACGGGCCAGGTGCAGACGCAAGGCGCGGCTTCGCCGTCGCTGTCCCGAGGCGAGAACGTGGGGATGTTTTTGACCTTCCAGCAGGAGCCGCTGTCCCAAGCCATCTATCTGGCCGGGGTGCATCTGACGATCCGCAAGGATCTGCGCCGGGCGGTGTTCTCCGAAGAACTGGTCGAGCGGTTCTTTTCCGGAGCCAGCGGTCAGCCGCTGGTGCTGGTGGCCAGCGGCCCGGACGATGTGCCGCGCATCCGCCGTACGCTGATCCGCACGCTGTACGAGATCGTCACCCAGCTTGACCATTACAACCGCCCGCGGGATTGGTCGGATCAATTGAGTCTGCAAGCGTACGTGCTGAGCGGCGCGGAACGCGACATGCTGATCCAGTGGTTACTGGAGTCGTTGCAGGATACCGAACAACCGGAACTGGCCGAGCAGGCGGTGACGCTGCTGTTCCATTTCCAATCGCCCGAGCTGATGGTGGCCGACAGCCATCCGGACCGCGAGGTGCCTTTCCCGGTGGTCGCGTTAACCGACGCCATGGCCCATGTGCTGGCGTTGCCGGTCGAGGTCAGTTACACGTTACCCGAGGCGTTAGCGGCATTGGGCAGCCGGTTTTCCTATCGTCGCAGCGACTACTATCACTTCCCCTTGGGGCATGCGCTGCGCGCCGAGGCGATCCATGCCGCCTGGAACCGAGGTCAGCCCGAACGGTTGGGCGAGCTGGCCAAGCAGGCCACAGCCCATCTGCGCGCCGTCCGCGAACTGTTGCAGAGCATCCGCCATCAGGCCGGCGAGGCGATTTTCGCCTGGGCCGCGAAATTCACGTTGCCGTCGCGCGAGTCGTACCCCGATCCGCTGCTGTCACGATTGGCTTTCTTCGCCCGCTACGAAAGCCTGTTGGATTGCTTGGACAAGCGGCATTGGCGCTGTGAGCCGCATGCGGTCCAGTTGCTGCTGGGACGAGTGATGGAGCTGCGCGCCGTCGATGCGACGCAGTTCGAGATCGTGGCCGGAGCGGCCATGCCGGTCGATCCCGGCGGGTTCCCTGAATGGCTGCTGGTGGCCGAAGGCGACCAAGGCCGTAAGGGTCAACTGGAATACCGCGACTACGCCTGCCGCGCTCGGCTTTGGCAAGGCAAGCCGCAGACGCATCTGGCCGTGGTCGGCGTCTCGCAGATCGAGCACGATCGGTTGGGCGTCCCCCGCCAGTTGACCGTCGAGTACGCCAAGCCATTTGCGGAGAACAAGCCCGCCCCAGGGAGCCGGTTCCTGCTGTACCCTCGGTTTACCGACTTCACCACCGACGGCATCGTCCGGTTCCTGCAGGACTATGGGAACACGATGGAACGGCTGGGCGAGTCCGAATTGTTCCTCCGGCTGCTGCGCGATCCGGCCGCCGGAGCCGCCCCGCTGCCTCTGCCGAAACCGGTGTTGAAGTTCGCCCGAGCCGCTGCGAAGCAAGCCGGCTGGACGCCCAGCCAGACCGACGCCTTTCAGGCCATCTGCCGCCAGCGAGTCGTGCCCGTCTGGGGTCCGCCGGGGACAGGTAAGACCCATTTCCTGACCACGGCGATCCGGGCTTTGGCCAACGCGCATCAACAGACCGACCGGCCCTTCCGCGTCCTGGTTACCGCCTTCACGCACGCGGCGATCGAGAACGTGTTGCGGAAAACGGTCCAGCAGATGGGAGATGCCCCGGACGCGACGCAGATGGCGGTGGCCAAGGTCAAGAGCTGGCGCGGCGAGCACGGCCAGCAGGTCCAAGTGGTCGAACCGGCCGGACTGCCCGCGTGGCTGGAAAACCACCCGGTCGCCGTGGTCGGCGCCACCGTGCATGCCCTGTTGAAGGTCTACGATCGGTTGCCCGAGTTCGATCTGGTCGTGATCGATGAAGCGTCGCAGGTGCGGGTGCCCGAAGCCGCCGTGCCGATCAGTCTGACCGGCCACTCGGGTCGTCTGGTATTGGCCGGCGACCACCTGCAACTGCCGCCGATCATCCAGGGCGTGTACCCCGAACCGCTGCCCGGCCAACCGGTCCTGCACCGCTCGATCTTCGAGGTTCTGGCCGAAGCCACGGCGGCCGATGGTTCTGCGGAGTTGCCTCGGCCCGCTGCCTGTCAATTGACCGAAAACTTCCGCATGAATGACGTCTTGACCAGCTTTGCCGCAGGCCTGCTGTACGGAGCCGACTATCGGCCCAACGATCCCTCGATCGGCGACCGGCGGCTGGACCTGATCCCCCAGCGGTGTTTGGACCCGTTCGTCGAAGCGTGCCTGGACCCCGAATCGCCGCTGACGATCGTCGTGCTGGACGGCGTCTGGGCCGCTCGCGAAAACCCGCTGGAAGCCCGCCTGGTGGCTCAACTGGTGACCGGATTGCGCGGGACGATGCGTGATGCCAGTGGGCAGTTGTTCGCGGACGATGGCAGGTTCTTTCACGAAGGCGTGTTCCTGGTCAGCCCGCATCGAGCCCAGATCCGCTTGATCGAAACCCAACTGCGTCAGCAGCGGATGTGGCAGACACCTCCGCTGGTCGATACCGTCGACAAGATGCAGGGCCAGGAAGCGGATGTGGTGATCGTCAGCTACGGGGTCTCCGATCCGGAGTTCGCGGCACAGGAAGCCGAATTCATCTACGGCTTGAACCGCTTGAACGTCGCGGTCACTCGAGCCCGTTCCAAGTGCGTCGTTTTCCTGCCTCGAACGCTGCTGGACGCCTCGCCCCAAATCCTCGATCAACCCCAGGCCGTACGAGGCTTGGCCTACATGCGTGATCTGGTCGATGCCGTCGCCCGCTGCGGTACGTCGTCGGTCTTCCCCTTGGACGAAGGAGCCCAGGCCGTCGTCTATCAAGCCAGCCGCTGTTTCCAATCGGCCGGCCAGGCGAACACCACCGATTTCGAAGACGATGCCCGCCAACGCGAGCTGATCGACGACACCCAAGGAGACACTGCTTCCAGCAGCGTCACCCGACCCGCCGCCCCCACCCAACCCCTCACCTCCTCAGCCACCCTCGCCGCCGAAGCCAGCGTCGACTACACGACCACCCAAAGCCCGCAACCCGCCTCGACACCAAAGAAAACCAGAGCGGCGAAAACGGGGCGTAAACAGCCGAAGAAGAGCGCGATCGCCAATCGAGCGACGGCCAACGAAACCCCTGTCCCCGCATGGTTCGATCGACTGAACGATCAACAACGGGCTGCGGCGATCCACGGAGCCGAACCGTTGCTGATCATCGCCGGCGCCGGGACCGGCAAGACCACGACGCTGGTCCATCGCGTCGCGTATCTGATCTCGCAAGGCGCCGCACCGCACCGGATACTGCTGTTGACGTTCACCCGCCGCGCTGCCGGGCAGATGCTGGACCGAGTCGCCGACGCCCTGCGGCAACAGGACGTGCGGCGGAACGTCTGGGGTGGCACGTTCCATGGGGTCGGAGCCCGGTTGTTGCGGATCCACGGCCCGGAAATCGGCATCAATGGTCGATTCAGCATCCACGACCGGGGCGACGCCGAGTCGCTGATGGCCACCATCTGCCGCGAATTGGACTTGAGCAAGGGCGACAAGAAGTTTCCCAAGAAAGGAACCTGCATGTCCGTCCACAGCTACATGGTCAATGCCGGTCTGTCCCTGGAAGAAACGCTCGATCGGCAATTCCCCAGCTTAAAAAAATACACCCCGGCCTTGGAGAAACTGTTCGCCGCGTATGCCGAACAGAAAAGACAGTTAAATATCTTCGACTACGACGACCTGCTGCTGAAATGGTGCGAGTTGCTGGAAGACGAGCGGACCGGGCCGAAGGTACGCGAACGGTTCGATTACGTGCTGGTCGACGAGTACCAGGACACCAACCCACTGCAATCCCGGCTGTTGAAGGGCCTGTGCCCGGACGGGCGCGGTTTGTCAGTCGTCGGCGACGACGCTCAGTCGATCTATGCGTTCCGCGCGGCGACCGTTCGCAACATCCTGGATTTTCCAAAACATTTCCCCGGGGCGCACACGATCGCGCTCGAGCAAAACTACCGCAGCACCAGCCCGATCCTGGACGTTTCCAACCGGGTGATCGCCGAGGCCAAAGAACGCTTTACCAAAGATCTCTGGTCGGACCGGACGGCCGGACCACCGCCGCAATTGATCACCTGCGAGGACGAGTTCGAGCAGGTCGACTTCATCGTGGACCGCATCTTGGAACATCGGCGGGAAGGCATCGGGTTGAATCAGCAGGCTGTCCTGTTCCGCTCGGCACACCACAGCATCCGTCTGGAAGCCGAATTGGCTCGGATGAACTTGGACTTTGTCAAATACGGGGGGCTCAAATTCGTCGAATCCGCGCACGTCAAGGACCTGCTGTCCTTCCTGCGGCTGGCCGAAAACCCCCGCGACCGAGTCTCCGGACAGCGTGTGCTGAATCTGTTGCCCGGCATCGGTGCCAAGAAGGCCGATCAGTTGCAACAGATGGTTCTGGCCGCCGACGGCAGCTTTGCCGCCTGGGCGAAAGCCAAGCCGCCCAAGGCCGCCGCCGACGATTGGCCTCAACTGGTCAGCCTGCTGGAACACCTGGTCAAGGTCGGTGCCAAGGACCCAGCCGGGCAGATCCAGAGCGTCCTGGCCTTCTACCAACCCATCCTGGAAGGCGCCTATGACAACGCATCGTTGCGTTTGAAGGATCTGGAAGAACTGGTGCAAGTCGCCCAACGCTACGACGATCGTGCCGAACTGTTATCCGAATTGGCGCTGGATCCCCCCGAGGACGACGACCGCCAGGCCAGCGGCGAGTACCTGATCCTGAGCACCATGCATTCGGCCAAAGGCCTGGAATGGCCCGTCGTCTTCGTCTTGAACGCCAGCGACGGCAAGATCCCGCACGAGCGCAGTTTTCTGGACCCCGAGCAACTGGAGGAAGAACGCCGGATGCTGTACGTCGCGATGACCCGAGCCGCCGACTGGCTGTACGTCTGCCATCCACGTCGGCAACCCACCGGCTACGGCAACAGTTGGATGGGCGACGCCTACGAAACCACCCCCCTGACCCGCTTCATCGACCGGCAAGCCAAACGCCAATTCCAATCCCAAACCGCAAGCACCTTCCGCCGCCCCGCAGAACAAGACGAAAAGCCCACCACCAAGAGAACCAAACACAAACGAAGCGCAACACGCTGACCTACACACTCCGAGCTTGTGAAGAAATTGCCATCTGAGATTTTGCCGAAATCGAACATGTTGGGACGCTGGTTCAGGATTTGGGTTTTACCCCCCGTGTATGCGCTGTATGCGCGGATCAAAGCCTTGGAAGGCCGTGTAGGACGTTCTGCGACCGATCCCCGGATTCTGGCAGCCCTATCCCGGATTATTCACGAGACAAGCGGATGAGGTGCGGAGCTCGACGGTTCCCCCAGCACAGGGGGCGAACATGAGGGCTGGAGACAGAAGCTCCCCTCCCCCCCGAAACGGGAGGATGCGTGTTAGACGAGGAACGGGGACAGCCAGCTTGGGAACGGGGACAGCCAGCTTTCTGAGGGAACGGGAACGGGGACAGCCAGTGAACGGGGGCAGCCAGCTTTTGTGAGCTGCGCGGCGATGGCTGGCGTGGTTGCCACATCGGTCCAGACTATCCTTCCGATGGGATAGCTGATTACATCGCTGGGAGGTGTCGCGCGATATTCGGCTTTGCTGGATTACGCCGTTCAGAAGGGATCTTGCCCGTTTGCAGCAGCGGCGCATGATTCGCCCTGC
>REEF01000261.1 GCA_007695205.1 Planctomycetaceae bacterium | reverse complement strand
GCGCGGGACCCACCGGCAACGGGGTCCGGAGTCGTTTTCGGGCGACGGCCAACCAAATGGAAACGAGCTTGCCCGAAAACGACTCCCGACCCTTCCGCCGATTCTACCAAGAAATACCTGGCCGGATGCTTATCCGTCAGCCGCTTGGGCAAGCGAGTGGCTGGGTCGTGCTCGGCGCGCCGAGCCCACTCGCTGCACGTCGACTGAATCCCGATCGTCCCGGCCGCGTCTTCGAAAGCTAGTCTTCGAAAGCCGCGTCGAAGGCCCTCGAGCTGGATGGGAAATCCATCTTCTTGACGAATCCCGCTGCTTCCTTCGCACCGAACTCGCGGTCCATGCCGGAATCTTCCCATTCCACGGACAGCGGGCCGCCATAACCGATCTCGTTCAAGGCTCGGATGATCTCCTCGAAGTTCACCCCACCGCGCCCCGGACTGCGGAAATCCCAGCCGCGTCGATGATCCCCAAAGTTCAGGTGACTGGCCAGAATGCCGCTCTTGCCGTTGAGCGTCGTGATCGCGTCCTTGATGTGCACGTGGTAGATCCGGTCCGGGAACGCCCGAATGAATTCGACCGGATCGACGAATTGCCAGTGCAAGTGGCTGGGATCGAAATTAAAGCCGAATTCTTCACGGTAGTCCAACGCTTCCAACGCTTTCTGCGCGGTGTAGATATCGAACGCGATCTCGGTAGGATGCACTTCCAGACCGAATTTGATACCGCATTCGCCGAAGACGTCCAGGATCGGATTGAACCGCTCGGCCAGCAATTCAAATCCCGCTTCCAGCATCGAAGGCGGAACCGGCGGGAACGAGTAATTCAGATGCCAGATACTCGAACCGGTAAAGCCATTCACGACACTGACGCCGAACTTCTGAGCGGCTCGAGCCGTGTTCTTTAATTCGTCTGCCGCTCGCTGGTTCACCCCAGCCGGATCGCCATCACCCCAAACGTAGGGCGGAAGGATCGCCTTGTGCCGAGCGTCGATCGGATCCAAAACCGCTTGGCCGACCAGATGGCAACTGATCGCCTCGCAACGAAGATCGTGGCTCTCCAGCAACTCGCGCTTGCGGGCACAGTAACTGTCGTCGGCCAAAGCCTTGTCCACCTCGAAGTGGTCTCCCCAACAAGCCAGTTCCAGACCATCGTAGCCGAATTCCTTCGCCTTGCGGACCATGTCCTGGACCGAAAGATCCGCCCATTGTCCGGTAAATAATGTGACCAGTCGTGCCATAGTGTTGCTCCTTGCTTCTGGAGGGTTGGTGTGAGACCACGAAGTCAGCCTTCATGGCCCTATTGTGACTGTGCGGACGCGATAACGCAACCACCGACGATAGGTTAAATCCTATGGATTTTTCCTGGTGATCCATTGCCCGAAATATCGTAGGCTGGAGAATATCTTGCACAGCAACCATCAACGGATCGAGAAGAACGAACGATGTCCTTAAACTGCGTGTCACACACGTCTTGTGCTGCCTCCGGCAGGATACCTAGCAGGGCTGTATCCACAAGTGCCAACAAGTCTGGTTTAACCGCTCTTGCAGGTGAGTGTCGTATCGCCATGTGGACGGTCGCTATTGCTTTGGTGATTCCTCTGGGCCAGTCTTGGTCCGCTCCTCGGGTGGAACTGGAATTGGTGACCGAGGAAGGCGTGTCAGCCGTCATCGCCCACCAATGGGGCGCCGCATTGAATGAAATGCGTCTGCCCAACGTGCGGATACGAGCTTCCCGTCCCGGTGATCGCATCGAGGTGCAACAGCGAGGCAGCGGGAATTCGATCACCTATGTGGTCATCGGAGCCTTGACGGCGCGCAATACGCTGCGTTTGCCCGGTGCCGAATTTCGATTGGCCGACCGAGCAGGCCTGCGGGACTGGTTGGAAAATCTGAAAGAGGGGGGCGATCCGCGGTTGAAGGAACCCGAGGTGGCTTTCGGGATGACGCCGACTCAGTTGGTCGCCGTCCACGACGCCCTGAAAGTCCCCGTGACCTTTTCGACTCGGGATCAACGATCGTTCGACGCACTGAAGCGGATCTCCGGGACGTTGAAGTTCTCGTTCTTGGCAGATGGTCAGGCGCGACGAGCCATGATGGGCGACGATCCGGTGTTGGACGAACTGCAAGGGCTGAGTGCCGGTACGGCGATCGCTTCGATCTTGCGGCCTTTGGGATTGGTCATGGTCCCGCAAACTCAGGCTGGCGGGCAGGTGCGTTTGTGGATCACCGACGTCCGGCAGTCCAAGGAATCCTGGCCGGTCGGATGGCCGTCGGAATCGTCGCCACGCGATACGCTGCCTTCGCTGTTCACCTTTGCGGGCAATGTGGCGATCGAGGATACGCCGCTGGATGTCGCATTGCAGGCGATCAGCCAGCGGATCAAGGCGCCGATCCTGTATGACCACAACTCGATGGTCCGCCAGCGAATCGACCCGGCTGTCGTCAACGTCACGATGGACGAAGGGCGTACCTATTACCAACGGATCATCTCTCGATTGGCCAACCAAGCCGGTTTGACCAGCGAGTTACGAGTCGACGACGCAGGCACCCCATTTTTATGGGTCTCCACTCTTCGTCGCAATTAGTTTCGCCCAAAGTCGTATCAGGTCACCTTGCAAGCCTTCGGATTCGATTTATAGTAGGGGATCTTTTAGCGGGCTCGGTCGATCTTCCGGCCCGCCGGGGTCCTATGTTTTTTAGCAAGACATCGAACCACAAGGACTAAGTTCGCGTAGTGAGCCGTATTCCCCAAGGGAATGGCCAGGAATGGTCTGATTGGGAGGCGGCGCAACAGCCTGTTGGCGGAGAGACTTGATGGAAATGCCAGCGACAAGTGAAATGGCCTCGACCCAGGACGCTCCATCGGAGGCGTCCGGCGGCGATGTCATCATCCAGACGCAGAACCTGACCAAGGTTTACCGTGATTTCTGGGGGCGACAAAAGGTCCGTGCTCTGAAAGCGTTGGACTTGGAAGTGCGTCGAGGCGAGATTTTTGGGCTGTTGGGGCCCAACGGATCGGGCAAGACGACCACGATGAAGTTGTTGTTGGGGCTGCTGTTTCCGACCAGTGGCCAGGCGTTGGTGTTCGGCAAGGACGCCACGGACGTCAGCAAGAACGAGCGGATCGGTTATCTGCCCGAAGAATCGTATCTTTATCGCTTCCTGAACGCCGAGGAAACGTTGGACTTCTATGGTCGGTTGTTCGACATGCCGGCCGCACTGCGGCGTCAGCGAATCGACGAATTGATCGAGAGCGTCAACTTGGGATGGGCTCGACGGCGTCAATTGAAAGAGTACTCCAAGGGGATGGCTCGACGTATCGGCTTGGCTCAGGCGCTGATCAACGACCCCGATTTGATCATGTTGGACGAGCCGACAACGGGGTTGGATCCGATCGGAACGCGAGAGATGAAGGACTTGATCCTGCGTCTGCGGGATCAGGGCAAGACCGTCCTGATGTGCTCGCATCTTTTGGCCGACGTCCAGGACGTCTGCGATCGGATTGCGATCCTATATCAGGGCGAACTGAAGGAACTGGGACGCGTCGACCGTTTGTTGACGGTCCAGGATGTGACGCAAATCCAGGCTCGCGGTTTAAGTCTCGAGGCCCAGGACGAGATCAAGACGGTGATCCAAAGGCATCAGGGAACGCTGATGTCGATGAATAACCCGACCTCGACGCTGGAAGAATTGTTCTTAAATATTGTGCGTGACAGCGAAGCTCGCCCAGGACGACGGGCTCAAGAGAAGCAGTAAATCTATGGTTCTGGAAAGAGAAATTCTACCGTTTTTGGTCTGGCTGTTACCACGGGTCGACAGCGACGGTGTGCTGCAGTTGGGTGCCTTACTGCTGGTGCTGTTGATCGCTGCGGCGTTGCTGGTCGCATCCTTATTCATCGCTTACTTGCGGATGATCATCGTCCAGGGGCCGGGCGAGGGGTTCTATGCGGTCGCCAAATCCGTGGCGACGGCTGTGACAAAAGACTTCCCGAACACCTCCTGGCGCCGCATCGGGGCGATGACCAAGTTGGCGATTCTGGAATCGCTTCGGCGTCGCGTGCTGATCGTGTTCTTCGTCTTTGCGTTGTTGCTGTTGTTCGCCGGTTGGTTCCTCGATCCTGCCAGCGACCATCCGGCTCGGTTGTACATCAGCTTCGTTTTGACGTCGACCGAGCGTTTGATGCTGGCGATGGCCATCTTGTTAAGCACTTTTAGTCTGCCAAACGACATCAAGAACCGCACCATTTACACGGTGATGACCAAACCGGTCCGAGCCAGCGAGGTGGTTTTGGGGCGTGCGTTGGGCTTTTGTGCGGTGAATTCCGTGCTGTTGCTGCTGATGGGAGTGATCAGCTACGGCTTTGTGGTGCGGGGTTTAAGCCATACGCATACCATCGATCCGGACGAACTGGAGATGTTGGTAGACGCCGAGGGCGGCCAGGTTTTGTCCGGACGGACTTCGTTTGATGTGGGACACCGCCACGACTTGACGTTGGGGCCCGACGGCATCGGCCGCACGGGTCGGCGGATGGACCACGAGCACCAGGTTTGGGTCGAAGGCGAAGGGGAGAATCGACGGTATCGGGTCGGGCCGCCCGAAGGAGCGCTGGTCGCTCGCGTTCCCATCTACGGCAGTTTGCAGTTCATGGATCGCACGGGACGCCCCGGCGAAGGGATTAGCGTTGGGAAAGAATGGACCTACCGCCAATACATCGAAGGCGGTTCGCTGGCCTCGGGCGTCTGGACCTTCCGCGGCCTGGACCAGCGCCAGTTCCCCGACTATATCCCGCTGGAGATGAATCTGAGCGTCTTTCGTACGTACAAGGCGGATATCGTCTCGCCGGTTGCTGGAACGATCACGCTGAAGAACCCGACCACCGGATTGACCAGCGAAGCGTTGCCGTTCGGTGCGCAGGAATTCGTGGTCTACACGCATCCGATCCCTCGCGCGTTAAAAGCAGTTACCGCCGAAGGAACGCTGATCGATGTCGATCTGTTCGAAGACCTGGTCGACCAGCAGGGTGACCTAGAGGTTTGGATCGGTTGTTCCGATGCGGCTCAGTACTTCGGCATGGCTCAGCCCGACGTCTACATCCGTGGCCAAGAGGGGTCGTTTGCGTGGAATTTCGCGAAGGCCTACCTGGGCATCTGGTTGCAGATGATCATCATCACGTTCTTTGGGGTGATGTTCAGTACGTTCCTGACCGGTGCGGTGGCGATGTTCGCGACGGCGATTGTCTACACGGTGGGCCTGTTCCGCGAATTCATCCTGAAACTGGTCGGCGGCGAATTGGATGGTGGTGGGCCGCTCGAAGCCTTATTGCGAATCGTCTTCCAGAAGAACGTGCAAATCGATTTGGACATGGGACCGGTGATCGATCGAGCGGTGCCGGTGTTCGACCAATTGTTGCTGTTCTTCCTGTGGGTGGCGGCGATCGTGTTTCCGGACTTCTCCGAATTCAACACTTCACGGTTCGTCGCTTACGGGTTTAATATCAGTGGGAACATGCTGCTACAGCACTTCCTAGTGACGGTTGCTTTTGTCATCGGATTGAGCATTTACGGCTACTTTTTCCTCAAAACTCGTGAGATCGCGGCATGAGCCAGGACGTATCCTTTCGACGCAAGATCATTTATGTGGCGGCGATCGCCTTGCTGCTGTTCCCTTTGTTCCTGTTGGGGCAACCTGCTACGACCAGAACCTCTGGCGGCGTGCTGGCTCAATTGCGGACGGAGTACAACTTGGGACAGTCGGACTTGGGCGAAATCGATCCGGCCAGCGAGGCCATGAAGTTGGCGACGATGGGCTTGCGGCCGGTAGCGGTGATTACCCTTTGGGAAAAGGCCAACGAATACCATAAGAAGGAAGATTGGGATAATCTGTCCGCAACGCTCAATCAGATCATCAAACTGCAGCCGAATTTTATTTCGGTTTGGGAATTCCAGGCACACAACCTGTCCTACAACGTGTCCGTGGAATTCGATGATTATCGTCAGCGTTATCACTGGGTAAAACGAGGCATCAATTTCCTGACGGAAGGAATTCGCTACAACCGAGAGAACCCTCGGTTGCTGCACCAGATCGGCTGGATTACCGGCCAGAAGCTGGGACGCGCCGACGAATACGTTCAGTTCAGGCAAATGTTCCGCGAGGACGACGATTTTCACCGGGATATGAACGAGGGAGTGATTGTCGATGATGCGTTGGGATACGACGGGCGGCCGGACCAGTGGCTGGTGGGTCGGTTGTGGTATCAGCGAGCTCAATCGGCGGTCGACACGATGGGAATTCCGCTGCGAGGCAAGAGTCCCTTGGTGTTCCACGCATCCAGTCCTATGTCGCTGATCAATTACGCATCGGCCATTGAAGAGGAAGGCGTGCTGGGCGAAACGGCGATGCGAGCCTGGCGCGATGGGGAACAGGGCTGGAGCGATTTTGGCGAGCGACAGATTCCCACCTCGTGGGGCCATAATGTGCGGCTGGCCGCCTACGAACAGACCCGCGAACAGGCGGAAGAGATGATCGAGGCGTTCTTCGAGATGGTGCCCGGGTTGCGCGAGCAAATCGAGCAAGAGAAACGAGAGCAGTTGTCCGAAGAACTGCAAGCGGCACTGGACACCCCGGAAGAAGAACTGACCGAAGAGACTTTCGAGATGTGGGCCGAGGCAAAACGGGCGACGTTCGTATCGCTTCCTGAAGTTGCTGACCGCGTCGAAGATCGACAGATTCGCGAGCGGGCTCGACGATTGGCCGGAAGCATCGAAGAAACCCGTACCCTGGCCGATCGCACGGCGCAATATCGGGGGACGGTCAACTACGAATACTGGCGGACTCGGTGCGAGGCCGAACAGACGCCCGCCGCATTGCGTGCTCGTGAGGACCTGTACAATGCCAGCCGTTTCTTGGATCAGGCGTCGTTGGAAGACGCCCGTGAATTGTACGAACGTTCCTGGGAAAGCTGGCGAGAATTGTACAAGCAGTACCCGACGCTGATGGATGCGGTCGAGGCGGATGATGTGCTGCAAGCCATCAAACGATACGGGTCGTTGCTGCAGCAGTTGGACGAACCTTTGCCGGCAGACTTTCCCCTGTACGATTTTCTGGCTCGCTTCCGCGATCGTCATGAAGACACCCTGAATGATTTCCTCCGCCAGGCATTGCAGCAGCACGAAAATGCAGTGCGTTCCGAACCGGCGGTCGAAGATGAACCGGCGGTCGAAGACGAACCGGCACTGGAAGAAGACGAGCCGGTGGCCGAAGACGATCCGGTGGCCGAAGACGATCAGGCGGAAGCG
>REEF01000208.1 GCA_007695205.1 Planctomycetaceae bacterium | reverse complement strand
GCTAGAAAAACGCAGAAACCCAAACATGACAAGCATTTACGCAATGTGTCCAGCGGATTGGCCCAAGAATTGCTTCGGTGGGGATGCGTTCGACAAGGCGAGCGAATCTGGCAGTCTATCTTCAGGAAGACATCGATGGGATGCCAGTCAGCGATACGTCACACCAGTTTACAGGTCTTCGAGGAGGTCAATGGTCCATGGCAGCAAAGAAAAAAGGGTTTAAACTCCAGCCCCTGGGCGACCGCGTGGTCATCAAACGGGAAGAGTCTGAAAGCACTACGGCTGGGGGGATCGTTTTGCCCGATTCGGCGAAGGATAAGCCGGCTCGCGGCGAAGTGGTATGCATCGGCAATGGCAGGTTGTTGGATGACGGAAGCCGCGGCGAGTTGCAGGTGAAGGTGGGAGATCGCGTGATTTTCAGCAGTTATGCGGGCGAGGCCTTCAAGGTCGACGACCAGGAATTGCTGCTGATGCGCGAAGACGACATTTTAGCAGTGGTCGAAGACTGACCGCGCATTTGATTCATTGAAAACACAAGGAGAGAACATCCGATGTCAAAGATGATTGCATTTGACCAGGAAGCTCGCGACGCCATTCGGCGTGGGGTATCGAAATTGTCCCGAGCCGTCAAGGTCACGCTCGGCCCGAAGGGCCGCAACGTCATTTTGCAGAAGAGCTTCGGATCGCCCACGGTGACCAAGGACGGCGTGACCGTCGCCAAGGAGATCGATCTGGAGGACGTCTACGAAAACATGGGCGCCCGCATGGTGCGGGAAGTCGCCAGCAAGACCAGCGACGTGGCGGGCGACGGCACGACGACGGCGACCGTGTTGGCCGAATCGATTTTTAACGAGGGGCTCCGCGGTGTCGTGGCCGGGGTCAATCCGGTGCAGATGAAGCAGGGCATCGAGCTGGCCGTCAAAGATCTGACGGAAAAGCTGCACAAGATGTCCATCAAGATCAAAGACAAAGAAGCGATGTCCAACGTCGCTTCCATCGCGGCCAACAACGATCGCGAGATCGGCGAATTGCTGGCCGACGCCATGGAAAAAGTTGGGAAAGACGGCGTGATCACGGTCGACGAGGGCAAGAGCCTGTCTACCGAGGTTGAGTGGGTCGAGGGCATGCAGTTCGATCGTGGTTATCTGTCGCCCTATTTTGTGACCGATCCGCACGCCATGCAGTGCGTCCTGGAAGACTGCTATATCTTGATCTTTGAAAAAAAGATCGGAAACGTCAAGGATCTGGTGCCGTTGCTGGAATCGGTAGTCCAGCAGAACAAGCCCCTGTTGATCGTGGCGGAGGATGTCGAGGGCGAAGCGTTGGCAACCCTGGTGATCAACCGAC
The DNA here is from genome assembly GCA_007695205.1 of Planctomycetaceae bacterium. Lineage (GTDB taxonomy): Bacteria > Planctomycetota > Planctomycetia > Pirellulales > Pirellulaceae > SKKK01. The sequence goes on along the minus strand of REEF01000208.1, from coordinate 5,946 downwards.
TGCGGGGCACCTTCCAGTGCTGTGCCGTCAAGGCTCCCGGATATGGCGACCGTCGCAAGGCGATGATGGAAGATATCGCCATCCTGACCGGCGGCAATGCGGTTTTCGAATCGTTGGGTGTGAAGCTGGAATCCGTGACGCTTGCCGAACTTGGCCGAGCGAAGAAGGTGATCGTGGACAAAGACAACACGACGATCATCGAAGGAGCGGGCAAGAGCAGCGACATCAAGGCTCGTATTGACCAGATCCGTCGCGAGATCGATAACGTCACCAGTGACTACGATCGCGAGAAGCTGGAAGAGCGTCTGGCCAAGCTGGCCGGCGGCGTGGCCAAAGTCAACGTCGGGGCTGCGACCGAGTCGGAGATGAAAGAGAAGAAGGCGCGAGTCGAGGACGCTTTGCATGCGACCCGAGCCGCGGTGGAAGAGGGGATTCTGCCCGGTGGTGGCGTGGCCCTTTTGCGAGCTTCGTCCAGTGTCAAGCCGGCGGAGGACATGCCGCACGACCAGCGAGTCGGATACGATATCGTCTTGCGTGCCTGCCGCGCTCCGCTGACCATGATCGCCGCAAACGCCGGTCAAGATGGCGGGATCGTTTGCGAAAAAGTTTCGGAAATGAAGGGCAACATGGGCTTCAACGCACTGACGGACACCTACGAAGATCTAGTAAAAGCCGGGGTGATCGACCCGACCAAAGTTGCCAGGACCGCGCTGGCCAATGCGTCGAGTGTCGCCACGCTGCTGTTGACCAGTGACGCTTTGGTCGCCGAGCGGCCAAAGAAGGAGAAGGCATCGAAGGGTCACGGCGGAGATTACGACATGTATTGATACGCGGGGGCCTTCGAAATTCGCATCGAATGCCCCGCGTCAGGAATCGAGCAGAAACGGGCCTCCCCTCCATTAGGGAGTGGAGGCCTGTTTTTTTGAAAACGGAACGGTATCCCCTGCACCCACTGGCCAAGAATGTTGGTATAATCGTGGGCCGGTTTCCCAGTTAAAGATTTCTCTGGGTAGGGGCTTTCGCTTCACCCGTCTTTCAAGTTATACTTCGACAACGCTAGGGAAAAACGTCCGGAGGTCCCGCTGATGCCAGAACTGTTGTCACAACACAAGGACGACGTGCTCGTCGTCCAGTTTCAATCCCAAAAGATCCTTTCCGATGTGCTGATCGCCCAGATCGGTCGCGAGTTGCTTGAGTTGGCCGACGAAGCCGACGGCAAGATGCTGCTCGATTTTCGGGGCGTCAGTTTCATGTCATCGGCGATGATCGGAAAGATCGTTCTGCTGAACAAGAAGTGTAAGCAGAACAAAACCACCATCAAGTTGTGCAATATCTCGCCTAGTATCATGGAGGTTTTCGAGATAACCCGATTGAACAAGATTTTTAGCATCTACGATTCCGAAGAAGATGCGCTGACGGCCTTCGGAAAAAAAGGCGGCTGGTTCGGCGGCTGAACGGAATCGCCCTGCCTCGCGGAACCGGGTGGTAACCGTCAGGGTAGTTTCGCGTTCAGGTCGGTGCGATGGAGGGCCGTGAAATGTGCCTGATCGAGGTCACTGAGGGGCCGAATACCGGGCATATCTATCGCTTTGACCGCGACGAATTGATCGTTGGACGGCTCAGCTACTGCGATATTGTCATCAATCAGAAGAACGTATCGCGTCAGCATGCTCGGTTGTTGAGGTCGGGGGGCGATTTTTTCGTCGAGGATCTGAATAGCACGAACGGTACATTTCTGAACGGCAAACGGGTGATGACGCGGACGCGTTTAAGCGATCGCGATCTGATCCGCGTGTACAACGTGACCTTGCGGTTTCGGGATGTTGTATCGGACGATTCGAGGACGGGTGAAGCCGAGCCATCGGCGCAGTCCGAGTTGCAGGACATGGATGCCGTGGTTGAGCATCCTGGAAAGACGACGCAGATCGGCGACAGTCGCCATGGGACTCGACGGCAGAGCGTCGAGGTCAACGCTTACGAGAAGCTCAAGACGGTTCTGGAGATCCATCGGATCTTGGGAAGTTCCCTGGACTTGGATCTCGTGTTGCCCAAGATCCTGGATGGTTTATTCACGGTTTTTCCGCAATCGGACCGCGGATTCATCCTGTTTCCCGACCCCGAGACGGGCAATCTGGAGATTCGAGCACAGAAGCAGAAGGAAGAGGGGACCTTAGCGGCTTCGTCGCTGGGTTTGGTCAGCCAAACGGCAGCTCGTCGGGTCATGTCGCGCGGCGAGGCGATTTTGAGTGCCGATGGGTTGGATGATGCGGACTTGGGACTGGGGGATTCGGTTTTGGACTTCCCCATCCGTTCCGTCATGTGTGCTCCGCTGCTGGGGCGAATGCAAGAACCATTGGGGATCATCTACGTCGACACGAACGATCCGTACGAACGGTTTCACGCCGACGATTTGGAGGTGTTGCTGAGCGTCACGGCCACGGCTGGACAGGCGCTCGAATACGCGACGGCTCACCAGGCCAAACTGCACCTGGATCGACGCGAGCGGGAATTGGCCACGGCTCGCGAAGTGCAGCTTCACTTTTTGCCTCAGTCCCCCCCCCAGATTCCCGGGTATCGTTTTTTCGGGCACTATGCATCGGCGGAAGAAGTCGGTGGCGATTACTATGGATACCAGCCCTTGACGGACGGCCGCACGGCGATCAGCCTGGGCGACGTATCGGGCAAGGGGATTTCCGCCGCGCTGATCATGGCGCGACTTTGCAGCGAAGTCCGATATCGGTTGGCCACCGCCGCCTCGATTCGCGACGGTTTCCATCAGCTCAATGATGAATTCGCCAAGCCGGAGAACGATACCTGGTTCGTCACCTTCGTCCTGTGTGTCCTGGACAATCTTTCTCATCTTCTCACGCTGTTTAACGCGGGGCATATGGCCCCCATCTGCCGCAGGGCCTCCGATGGGAAGGTCGAAGAACTAGGCGAGGAGAACACAGGTCCGCCGCTGGGATGCACCCAGGGGGTGCGGTACGATTCCAGCACGATCGATTTGCAGCCCGGGGATCTGGTGCTGATTTACACCGATGGGATCAGCGAGGCGATGAATGCCAATCACGAGTTGTTCGGGCGCGGCAGGTTGATCGAAGCGGTCCGTCACGGTCCGGATCGATTGGAGGATTTGTGTGGCTGGATTCTGGACGAGGTAAAACGTTTTACCGACCACCAGTCGCAGAACGACGATATCTGTTTGATCGGTTTTCAACGCGAGCCCCAGCGGTGTGAGCCATGACGCAGGATTCCCGCCCGCACGCCGTGGTGTTCGATCTGGATGGGCTGATGTTCAACACGGAGGACCTGTACGATGAAGTCAGCGAGCAGCTTCTCAGACGGCGCGGACGCTTCCTGACGCCCGAACTGAAGCGGAAGATGATGGGGGTGACCGAGCTGTGTTCCATGCAGATCATGATCGACCGGCACCAGTTCACCGACACCGCTGAAGCGCTGCTGGCCGAATCCGACGCGATCTTCGATCGTTTGTTGCCGGGCGACTTGGCTCCGATGCCCGGATTGATGGCATTGCTGGACGCTTTGGAAACCGCGGGACTGGCCAAGGCGATCGCCACCAGCAGTCGGCGACCGTTCGTCACCCGCGTCCTGGACCACTTTGGCCTACGCCCTCGATTTCGTTTTCTGTTGACCGCCGAGGACGTCACATTCGCCAAGCCGCATCCGGAGATCTATCAAACGGCGGCGGCTCGATTCGGGCTTGCCCCACCGCAGATCCTGGTGCTGGAAGACAGCGAAAACGGATGCCGGGCAGCCACGACTGCCGGGGCCTGGACGGTCGCGGTGCCCAGTCATCACACGTTGGACCACGAGTTCTCCGGCGTCCAGTTGATCGCCGACAGCCTGGCTGATCCTCGGCTCCACCGGGCCTTAGGACTCGCATCCGTTCATGCAGAGGAACCAAGAACCCCATGAGACCGATTATCGTCACCCCGGATCATCCCGATGATCAGCGCGATGCGGTGCATCGCGCTGTGCAATTGTTAGCAGAGGACGATCTGGTCGTCTTTCCGACCGAAACCGTCTACGGCCTGGCCGCCAACGCATTGAGTGCTCGAGCGGTCGAGCGATTGTTGAACGCCAAGCGGCGCCGCGCGGACCAAGCCCTGACGCTGGCCTTAGCACATGCCGACGCGGCCCTGGACTATTGTCCGGATCTGCCCGTTGTCGGGCGACGGTTGAGCCAGCGGTGCTGGCCCGGGCCGTTGACGCTGGTGGTGGACGCCAGTGCTCCCGACAGCTTGTTGCATCGATTGCCACCGTCCGTGCAGCAATCGGTTGCTCCGCAGCGGACGGTCGGACTTCGCGTCCCCAATCACTCGTTTCTTTTGGAAGCGTTGCGGCTGATCCCCGGTCCGCTGGTACTGACCAGCGCCAACCTGTCCGGTCAAGGCGACACGGTCACTGCCGAGCAGGTCGTCCAGTCGCTGGGGGATTCGGTCGGGATGGTGTTAAGCGATGGGCCCAGCCGATACGGCCAGGCCTCCACCGTCGTCCGCGTGGAGGGCAACCGACTGGAGATCCTGCGATCCGGTGTTTTGACAGACTCTGCCGTGTTGCGCGGGGCCAGTCTGGTCGTGTTGCTGGTCTGTACGGGCAATACGTGTCGCAGTCCGATGGCTCAGGCATTGTTCGTTCGACAGATCGCCCAACGATTGAACATTGCGCCGACCGACCTGGAATCGCACGGCGTTTTGGTCCTGTCGGCAGGGGTGGCTGCTGGCGCCGGCTATCCGGCGTCGACCGAAGCGGTCCGCGTGATGGCCGAGCGTTCGCTGGATCTTACCCAGCACGCAAGTCGGCCGCTTACCGACGTTTTGGTGCGATTCGCCGATCTGATCCTGACCATGACGCCGTCCCACCGCGGAGCCATTGTCTCCCAATGGCCGGAAGCCGCTACCAAAACCTTCTTGCTGCGGCACGACGGACAGGATATCGCCGACCCGATCGGAGGCTCGGAGCAGCTTTACACGCTGTGCGCCGATCAACTCGATGCGCAGATTCCCGGCTGGCTGGACCGCTTGGATTTCGAGACGCGGCCTCGTATGACGCCGCAAATACCCGATAAGACATGACGATCGTAGCGATTTTGCCCAGCCCGTCCGCAGCGATCTGCGAATCCGTGGCAAATTCCAGCATTGGCGCTATTGCGGGCAGGGGCTGGGTCGGTAAAGATCGAAGGAAGTCGCGCGGATTCCGGCGGCGTGCGTTAACAAAAGTCCAACGGCCTTGGGAGATCCAGCCTTGATGCCCAGCCAATCACCCACACGTGCAGACGAAGTCGAACAGTTGATGCTGAACGCCCGTCTGCGAGATGCGATCGAACCGTTCCTGGATGAGTCCATCGACCTGATGCATTCAGGTCGAATGACGACCAACACCGAAAACGATTATCTGCAGTCCATGTTGGCTTGGGAGTACGCCCCGGTGCTTCCCATCAGCCATTGGTTTAGCCCCGAGTTGAGCCTTCCCGACCCGGCCAGACTAGACGATCTGGAGATCCACCAGTTGCTGTGGGAAACCATCCACCGATTGGACGAGCAGCGAATCGCCTTGGCTTATACCGATCATCTGTCCGACCGCCAGTTGTACTGCGTTCTGTATCGTGACATCCTACCAACAGCCGAAAAGAAGCTGGAACGCCGCGCGGGTTATCTCTACTGGTTTTGTTTGGACGAGCAGGATGATCCACCAACGTGGTTGCGGTACTACGCCAGCGAGCCACAGCGGCAGCGTTGGGCTTGGGAAAACAGCCAGTTACCACCGCCTCGGGAACAGCTACCTTACCCGCGTGTCATGCCTGGACCGCCTCCACCCGTTTAGGACCGGCAAGACAATAAGTGCCGGATTTGGTTCGATGGTCGCAGCGCAACGGGGTCGGGAGTCGTTTTCGGGCAACGATCCACCACATGGTAAGCGGTTTGG
>REEF01000211.1 GCA_007695205.1 Planctomycetaceae bacterium | reverse complement strand
TGGGCGTGGTGCCGGATTACGAACTGACTCCGGACGTGTTGACGGTCGAGATCAATGACCTGGGCAACACGGACCTGCTGACTCCACCCGGGAATACAGATCCGAACGTTCCAACTGCGATGACAGCGATGGCGACTGTCGACATTACCGTCCATCCTGTGCAGGACGCACCGCAGGTTGTCGAGCGTCCTGAGGACGTCACGATCAGCGAAAACGCGCCGCCCTTGCTGTTGCCATTTACGGTGTTCGACGTCGACGCGCGCAGCGATCTGGTCACGGGGCCGGGTACGTTTATCTACGACCCTGAGTGGATCGGAAGGGTCACCATCGAAGTGGATCATGGGACGCTGGCAATGACTGCGGCCACTATGTCTCGCTTGACGTTCTTCGACGATGACGGTGACCAAATACCTTGGCAGGACGTGCTATTGGGCACCTTCAGCCAGCTCGTCTTTGAAGGAACGTTGGACGATCTGAACGCGGGGTTGGCAACCCTGCAATATACCGTGAATCCCCATTACAACTCGGGCCATCCCAGCGGGGTGGTGACGCCGGAACTGCTAAGGCTGACAATCGACGACCTGGGCAATACGGGAACACCGGGCGAGCCGTTGACCGGCCAGGCGACAGTGGCCATCACGGTGCTGCCGGTAAACACGGCGCCTGAGATTTTGATTCCGGCACAACTGGCAACGGTTGTGGACGAAGATGCCCTGAGCGGTTTGTCGCTGGTTGGGGCGGGCGGCATGGGGTTCCGGGTACATGATGTGGACGATGCCTACGAGCCGGTGGAGATCCTTTTACAGGTGACGGTCTCCGTCCAGCACGGCGGATTGTTCATGGATCTGACAGGTTTGGAAGTCATCGATCAGATCCCGGCGGGAGCCAACGAAGCCGACGTGGACGCGCATCAAAGACTCTCCGTGCGCGGCACTATCGCGCAGTTGAACGCTGCGTTAGGGGCGTTGACGTATTTCGGCAACCAGGACTTCAATACGGGAACGCTGCCAGAACTGCTGGTGATCGAGGTCAACGACCTGGGCAATAGCGATTACCGTACGGAGCTGAACGCCGCGAATCCGGACCTTACATGGGCACTGACCGATGTTCGGACGATCCCGCTGACGGTCCAGCCGATTAACGATCCGCCGGAGATCTTCTTTGCACTTCCCAGCGGCAGTTCGGTAGCGGCCTATGTGGTCGAGGACAGTGCGACGGGTGTGCTGTTGATCGACGCCAACGGCGACGGCATCCGGGTGGACGACTTGGATGACATCCACGATCCGACGGACATAACGTTGCTGGTGACGTTGACCGCCACCGACGGCGGAATGCTGTTACAGTCCATGGAGCGAGTTACCGTGGTATCGTCCACTCCGGCTTACAATCCGCCGACGGACCTGCGTGAACCGGTCGTGCCGGGGACTTGGCAGACGCTTCAACTGCTGGGAACGATCGCCGATCTGAACGATGTCTTGGCGACGCTGCAATTCTTCCCGGACCGGAATTTCAACAGCGAGCATCAGGGGTACGCTACGGTGACGGTCCACGTGAACGATCTGGGCAACACGGATAAAGATACACCGCCCGGAAATCTGGACCCGAACATCGCTACGAGTTACGAGGCCGAGCGAGTGCTGTCGATCTATGTTGGCGGAATCAATGACCCGCCGACGATCAGCTTGCCCCCGGCGCAGACCGTCAACGAGAGTGCCCACTTGGTCTTCTCGGCAGCGAATGTCCCGGCCAATGCGATCCTGGTCGACGATCCGGACGTGTTGGAGACGCCTGGCGGCCAGTTGCAGGTGACGATCTCGGTCAGTCACGGGACGCTGACTTTGAACGACGTTTCGGGTCTGACATTCCCGCTGGACATCAACGGCGACGGGCTCAGCAACGACACGAACAACAACGGAGTGATCGATGAAGAAGAAGTCGTGGGAATCGGCTTCCAGCAGATTACCCTGTTCGGAATTCCTGACGACGTCAATGCCGCTCTGGACGGCATGTTCTACCAGAGTCTGCCGAATTACTACGGCATGGATCATCTGGTCATCGTGGTCAGCGACCAGGGCTATACCGGAAGCGGCGGCGTCCAGGTGGTTTCGGCTACGCTGCCGATCACCGTTATAGCTGTCAATAGCCCACCGTGGGTGGATCTGAGCGGTCTGCCTGTCAACGAATCCGGCTGGGTCGTAGGTCTGGAGGATACCAACCTGCCGTTGCCAGGTGTTCGCGTGGGCGATCCGGACCGTCTGCCGCATCCGACGACCGGGGCGTTGACAGAGGAAGTGACGGTCGAGGTCACCTTGCAGGTAACTCAGGGAACGTTGTCCGTGAGAACAGATGTTCCGGGCGGCGTGGTATTGGTTGAGAACAATCACAGCGGCACCGTGGTCTTGATCGGAAAGCCTACGTGGATCAACGCGACGTTGGCTCATCCATCGGGCGTCATCTACCTTGGCAAACAGGACTACAACGATTTCAGCCTCGAGCCGAAAGGTACTCCAAACGAGATCCTGGTTGTCACGGTGAACGATCGCGGGAACGTCGGCATCGGCGGCCCACTGGTGGTCAGTGAATCCGTGACGCTTTCGATACTGCCCGTCAACGATCCGCCGCGAATCCAGTCGACAACGCAGAAGACTCTTCTGGAAGACGCTACCAACGCGTATATCCCAATCACGGTGACCGATGTGGACGCGGACGAAAACCCGGCCGATCCTTTGGCTGCGGTGACCGTGACGTTGCGGTTGACCGATGCTCAGGGCCGACCACTGACGACGGCCGGTACGCTGGCGGTGTCGGAAAGCGTTGCGGGCGGGATCGAGCACGATGTCAACGGCCGGATCAGCGGCAACGAGACCGCTGCATTGACCATCAGCGGTTCGCCGGTCGCGATCACCAATACGTTCGGGGCGACGGGCGGCGTGCATTTCCTGCCGGCAGAAAACTTCAACGGCAGTTTGCGCTTGGTCGCGACGGTGGAAGATCACGGCAATACGGACTATCGCGACGATGCTCCCAGCCTGAGCCATACGGTGACGGTGACGATCAATGTAACGGCCGTGAACGATCCGCCCATCGCGCTGCCGCAGACGGTGCAGACCGTGGAAGATCATTCGGTCTCGATCACCTTGACCGGCGATGATGGCGATCCCGAGGTCGTGCAGGTGTTAACCTTCGCTATTTTCGATGGTCCCAGTTTCGGGACGCTGACCGGTTTCAATCCGGTGACGGGGCAGGTAACCTACACGCCCGATCCGGACTTCGCCGGCACGGACACGTTTACCTTTACCGTCACCGATGATGATCGAGCCGGTCAGCCGGCGAATTTGACCAGCGAGCCGGGAACGGTCACGATCATCGTTGCGCCGGTGAATAAGCCGCCGGTGGCGCATCCCCAGGAAGTGACGACAGCCGAGGATGAGCCGATAACGATCACGTTGACCGGCGATGATGGCGATCCCGAGGTGGATCAGGTGCTGACCTTTACCATCACGACGCCGCCACAATTCGGAACGCTCGGCATCATCGACCAGGCCACCGGCGCGGTGAGCTACACACCGAACCCGGACTTCAACGGCACGGACAGCTTTGCCTTCACGGTTACCGACGACGATCAAGCGGGCGAGCCGGCTGGCTTGACCAGCGATCCGGCTGTGGTGACCATCAACATCACCCCGGTTAACAAGCCACCGATCGCTCATCCACAGGACGATGTGAAGACCGGCCAGAACGATTCGATCGTCATCACGTTGACCGGCGAGGATGGGGATCCCGAGGTCCAGCAGGTGCTGACCTTCGCCATCATCAGCGGCCCGAGCCACGGGACGCTAAGCGATTTTGATCCAATCACGGGTACGGTGACCTACACGCCGAATTTCGATTACATCGGAGCGGACAGTTTCGAGTTTACGGTGACCGATGATGACCAGGCCGGCGAGCCGGCCGATCTGACAAGCGCCCCGGCGACGGTGATGATTTACATCACGTCGGTCAATCGGCCTCCGGTGGCTCATCCCCAGAATGTGGAAACGGACGAAGACCAGTCGGTCACCATCACCCTGACCGGTGATGATGGCAATCCCGAAGTCGATCAGGAACTGACCTTTACCATCACCAGCGTGCCCTTGTACGGGACGCTGACCGGATTCGACCCGCAGACGGGTATCGTGACAGCGAACGGGACGGTCGTTTACACACCCGCCCCGGACTACAACGGCCCGGATAGTTTCACCTTTACCGTGACCGATGATGATAAAGCGGGTGAGCCGGTCAATTTGACCAGCCCGCCGGCTACGGTGGCGATCACGGTCAATCCCGTCAACAAGCCACCGTTGGCGGATTCCCAGAGCGTCACGATGGCCGAAGGCACTGCCCAGGTCATCTTCCTGACCGGCGACGACGGCGACCCGGAAGTGGACCAGGTGTTGACCTTCACCATCACGACGCCGCCCCAGCACGGAACGCTGGGCCCCATCAACCAGACTACGGGCGCCGTGACCTACACGCCGAACCCGGATTACAACGGTACCGACAGCTTCGAGTTCACGGTGACCGATGATGATCAAGCGGGACCGCCTTACAATCTGGAAAGCCAACCGGCCACCGTAACGATCAACGTCACCCCGGTCAATGCGCCCCCGGTGGCTCATCCGCAGGAGGTGACGACGGACGAGGATCAGCCGATTTCGATCACGCTGACCGGCGACGATGGCGATCCTGAGGTGGATCAGGTGTTGACCTTCACCATCACGACGCCGCCGCAGTTCGGAACGCTGGGCATCATCAATCAGGCCACGGGCGTGGTGACCTACACACCCAACCCGGACTTCAACGGCACGGATAGCTTTGCGTTTACGGTCACCGACGACGACCAAGCGGGACTGCCTCATCACTTGACCAGCCCGCCCGCCACGGTGACGATTACCGTGACGCCAGTGAACAAGCCGCCCGTGGCACATCCGCAGAGTGTTACCACCGGCATCGGCTCGCCGCGCATCATCACGCTGACCGGCGATGACGGCGATCCCGAGGTGGATCAGGTGCTGACCTTCACCATCACGACGCCGCCGCAGTTCGGGACGCTGGGCCCCATCAACCAGGCGACGGGCGCGGTGACTTACACGCCCAATGCGGGATACGACGGGCCGGATAGTTTCGCTTTCACGGTCACCGACGACGCTCAGGCCGGCGCACCAGCCAACCTGACCAGCGACCCGGCGACCGTCACCATTACGGTTCGGTCGGTAAACGATCCACCAGTGGCTCATCCCGACACGTATGCTACCGACGAGAGCGTGACTTTGTCGGTCAATGCACCGGGTGTGCTGGCCAACGATACGGATCCCGATGGCGATACGCTGACGGCTCATCTGGTCGACGGCCCCAACTACGGTACGCTGACGTTGAATGCGAATGGGTCGTTCGTGTACACGCCTCTGGACTACTACAACGGCCCAGACTGGTTCACGTACAAGGCCAGCGATGGGCAATTGGAATCGAATGTCACCACGGTGACGATCACGGTCAACGCGGTCAATAACCCGCCGGTGCTGGTCGATAACCGAGCTACCACGAACCAGGACCAGCCGTTGACGTTCATGGGCGCGGCGCTGCTGGGCAACGCGCGTCCCGGTCCAGAAGCTCCGGCAGGCACCGTCGACGACGAATCCGATCAGACGTTGTCGGTGATCGGGGTCAGCCCGGTTAGCGATCAAGGCGGTACCGTGACGTTTAACGCGAGTACGGGGTTGATCACCTATACGCCGCCGGAAGGCTTCTCGGGAGAAGATCAGTTTACCTACACCGTGACCGATGACGGGATTCCGCCGGCTCAGGCCGAAGGAACGTTCAGCGTCACGGTGGTCAGCACGACGTTCTCCACATCGCACAACCTGCCGGTGACGGTGGCGATGACACCTTCCACCACCAATGACGTTCCAGAACCGGAAGCCGGTGGCGACGATTCGTTGCTGCTGGTTGCCGATCAGTTCGGTACGCCCCAATTCGGAACGCTGTCGCTGCAAGGCAACCATGTGGTCTACACGCCGTTGTCGGGATACGTTGGCGAGGACAGCTTTACTTACACCATCGCCGCCACGGCGACCTCGCCCGCGTTCACGGGTACGGTCCACGTGACCACAGTGCGAGGTGAGTGGGCATTGTTCCAGAATCCTGTGAATCCGTTCGACGTCAATGGCGATGGTCACTTGACGCCCCTGGATGCGTTGACACTGATCAACTACATCAACCAAGGCAATGATCCGACGATTCCCGCCGGCACGATTGGCCTGCCGTTCCTGGATGTCAGCGGTAGTGGCACGATCATTCCCAACGATGTGCTGCTAGTGATCAACGAGTTGAACCGCATGGCGGCTCAAAGCAGTCCCGAGGGCGAAGGTGAAGCGGAGGAGACCGTTGTCAATAGTCAGTGGGCAGTGGGCAGTGGGTCGTTGTCAATTGACAGTGGGCAGTGGTCAGTGAGCAGTGCTCCGTTGTCAGTGGGCATTGGACCGTTGTCGGTTGGCAGTGGGTCGTTGTCCGTTGGCAGTGAGTCGTCGGAGGATCTTCTGCAGGATGCTTACCGAATCGGTTCCGGGGATCCGGGCGTTACCGACGACGAAGATCGGGAATCGATCTATGACGATCTGTCGTCCGACTGGTTGGATCTGGAAGATACCCTGGATGACATCGCCGCCGAACTCGACGACGCTCAGCAAGCCTCGGCCGCAGACCGTTTGTTCGCTACGATGTAACATCCCAAGCTCGCGGCGTCCCATGGCTTCCAGTGGGACGCCGCTTTCGGGGATCGCATGGTGCGCCCGATGACTCGAACAATGACGATAATTGTCGCACGTTTTCGGGGGTGGCTCGCGAGCGGTATCCATCCACTTTGGCGGCCCACGATTTCCTGCTTTGCGCTGGCGGCGATCCTGCCGGCGACGATCGCAATGGCCCAGGATCAGGTATCTGAGCCGCAAGCGGGTACGGTTCGCGCAACGGTAAGGATCGGCGAAGAAGAAACGGTCGGATTTCGTATGTTGGTGCCCAACGCGAACGGGGCCGGCAGTCGTTTTCGGGCAACGACTCAGTGGGTTCCGCGCGCTGAGCGGGACCTGCTTTCTGGCGAGCATCTGCGAACTCACATGGTCCCGCTCGGGGCGCGGGACCTACTTGCTGGCGGACATCTGCGAACTCACTTGAACGCTCTCTCCGAAAACGACTCCCGACCCTTTCCGCAAGAAGCCTCACTAGTTCATTTGCCGATCCGAACCTGGTCGACACTCGA
>REEF01000800.1 GCA_007695205.1 Planctomycetaceae bacterium | reverse complement strand
GGAAGCGAGCCAGATCGCCCGAGCCGCGGAGGGTCAGGCGTTGATCGGCCGATTGTCCCTCGTATCGCATGGCGACCTCGACAAACCGACCGCCTTGCGGATCGTCTCGAGCCGAGACGATGGCCAGGGCCAGGTCGGCCCCACTCTGCTCGGCGACTCGCTCCGCAAACGCGGCTGCCGACTCGAGCGAATCTTCCGAATTGGCAGGTGGCCCCCCGAGCATGTTCCATAACCGTTGTTCGTCGGGTGCGACATAAGCGCCCAGCAGGACCTCGGCGATCGACGGACTGCTGCTGAGTGCCGCGACCAGGTTCCCGCCGCTACCTGCCTCGGCCAACGCGATGGTCTTGCCTCGAACCGCCAGCAAGTCAACAACATGCTCTTCCAACGTCGTGGCGTCCGTGGCGTAGATGTAGTCGCCCAGGTGGCTGAGCACATCGTTACGAATCTGGTCCAACCGTACCAAGTCTTCCTGCGAGGCGCCGGGCAGGGTGAAGTAGAAATCGACTCGCATACCCTCGAACAACGACGACACGGTCACTTGTTCGGGGATCACCACATGCTGGTCGATCGTCTGGGCGATCGACGATTCCCCGATCCCGACAAAGCGGAGCGTCAGCAGATGTCCCGGAGCTCGGGTTCCGAAGCGTGCGGTCAATCGAGGCACCAGTTCTTCTTGAACCATCGGTCGTAACTCACGCGGCGGTCCGGGCAAGGCGACGATCAGTTGTTCACCCTGCTCGAAAATCAATCCGGCCGCCGTTCCGTTCGGATTGACCAAATGGCCGCCTTGCTGCGGAACCTGGGTCTGACGACGCAGGTTCTCACGCAACTGGTCGGCTGGCGTGTTGAACCGTCGCTCCAGATGGGCGATCAGATCGGGGTGTTCGCGCAACGGGATACCCGTCAGCTCCGACAGGGCTTCACGCGTGACATCATCGGGCGTCGGGCCTAAACCGCCGGTAACGATCACTAGATCGGCCCGATCCAGTCCGGCGCGAACCGCTTGTTGGATCTCGTCAATCGCGTCGTCGACAATCACCGCCCAAATGCAGCGAAAACCTAGCGGATGCAGTGTGCGAGTCAAAAAGGCGGTGTGAGCATCGGGATAGGCGCCCGCTAATAACTCGCCGCCCGTGATTACAATCACGTAATCCACGGTCTGTTCCGAGGCTTCCTGCCGATCGTCGCCATGAGTCTGAGCGACGGCCAGCAAACTGACCAGCAGCACGACGCCGAACAGGTATCCTGCCGATTTGCGATCTGCCATGGTTCTTTCTTCCTCCAGAAAATTAGTCAGTGATCGGGACCATCCGCACGCAGACAGGCGTGGGGACCTGGATCTGCTGGCCAGTCGCTTTCAGCTGGCCGGTCGATGCATCGATGCGAAACACGACGACGCTGTCCGACGCCTGGTTGGCGGCCAAAAGAAACTGGCCCGTGGGATCGATGCCAAAGTTCCGCGGCGTCTGCCCGCCGGTTGCTTGGTGCTGGACCGCTTGCAGACGGCCGTGTTTCGGGTCGATGGCAAAAACGGCGATGCTGTCGTGGCCGCGATTCGATCCATACAGAAAACGGCCCGTTGGGTGCACCAGGATCTCGGCCGTCGTATTGTCGCCCTGGAAGTCTGCCGGCAAGGTGGAGATGGTCTGCAATTCCTCGAACGATCCTCGTGACGCATCGTAGGCAAACGCCGTGACGTTGGACTGCAGTTCGTTGATGACGTACGCGAATCGGCCTTGCGGGTGAAAGGCGAAGTGCCGAGGCCCCGCGCCGGGATTCACCGAGACCCAGGCAGGATCGTTGGGGACCAGCGTACCATGCTGGGCATCGAATCGGTAAATCATCACTCGGTCCAAGCCCAGGTCGACCACCAGCGCGAACCGGTTGCCGGGATCGACATACGCGGCATGAGCATGAGGTGCGGTCTGCCGACGCGGATCGACGCTCGATCCCTCGTGCTGGACAAAAGCCGTCGCTTCGCCCAATCGGCCGTCGGCCTCGATGGGCAGCACGCTGGCGTTGCCCCCGCCGTAGTTGGCCACCAATGCAAAACGGCCGGTATGATCCAACGATATATGGCATGCCCCGGTGCCGCCTGAGGGTTGTTCATTGATCCGCGTCAACAATCCGGTCTGCGGATCCATGCGAAACGCGTAGACCGCGCCGCTACGGCGCCCCGCGAAATCCCCGACTTCACCAACACTGTACAACCAAGGTTGCTGTGAATGGATCGCCAAAAACGCCGGATTGACCGCTCGGGCTGCCAGCACCGGGGGACTTAGTTCCCCGCTGGCCAGGTCCAGCACCGAGACGTAAATGCCTTCGCTGTCGCCTCGTGTGTAGGTGCCGAAGTAGACACGCACCCGGCCATCGGTCGCCGTTGCCGCATCCTGGCCGTTGACTGCTAGGGGAACCAACAGCAGCATCCCCACCAGCACAGGACCCATGATTCGAGGCGCCGATCGCCACACCATCGGCAACCCCTGACCCCGTCGTTGGACGCCCGGCACACGCTGGAAAAAGTAAACCCACGAACCATTCTTGGATGGACGGTCGAACATCGGCAATACTCCTGATACAGCGGATGATGAAATCTAAGCCTGCAACCATTATGCCCCATGCAACCAACCGAAATCTACCCCCGTCAACTCGAAGGTTCGTCATGACAATGTTCCGTATCCGTGCCCGAGAAGATGGCCCGGAGTTTCTTATCAATCAACGTGACGTCGCAGAAATGAGGTCAACGGGGGTCGGGAGTCGTTTTGTGGGAGTTCACGATTCATCGTGTGTCCGTTGTCCCCCTAGCACGCTGAAGCGTGAACGCCACCGCGACACGAATCCATTTGCCGGTCCTCACCCGAGCCACCCGCACGTCCCTCTTTCTGCACGTCCCTCTTTCGCCCCCCGCTCTCCGCCGACTCTATGTCGGCGGTAGAGTGATTGGCTGCTTAGTGCATTTCGATCGAGCAGGTGCCCAGTCCGCCCAGGTAGTAGTTGAACTGGACGTTGGGGTGGTCGGCCAGCAACGACATGGGGACGGACGAATCGGCGATGCCCTTGGCGATCATCAGGCAGGTCAGCCGTTGACCGAACGGATTATCGTGGGTGCCACCGTGCCAGATCGAGACTTTTTCGGCCTTCCAGGTTTCGGCGGGGCCGACGGTGACCGCGGTGGTGGGGACCAGCGAGATATTGCCGCCGCCGCTGGTACGAGCGTTCTGCGCGACGGTCAGCGGATGCAATTCGACCACGCGAGTGGGCAGCTTGCGGTACTCGTCGGCCGCCGGCGGAGTCTCCTTCCACTTGCCCTTGCGCCGCAAAGGATCGTTGAACGCCCAGTGCTTCACATCGCCCTGACCGCCCTGCACCAAGGCACACCGGACTCCCGAGTCCCAGCTCTTGCGGAACTCTTTCGTATCGGCTTTGGGAAAGTGCAGATGGTCATCGGGCATCCGCAACCGGCGGTGGATGTGATTGAACAGCATCTCGCGATCACAACGTTCGAATGACAACGGGTGAGTTGGCGGGACTTCTTTCCCGTCGATGACCCATTCGTCCATTCCCCAGAAATGTGCCGAGCGAATATCGATCTCCAGCGTGTTGATCAATCGGGCGACCAGCGGCAATTGTTCGGTGGGGCCGATCGGGCCGCAGAGTCCCACCGGGTTATCGTCGGTCGATTGTCGCCAGGCCTCGATGTACTCCAACGCTTCGGCCAGATAGAAATCCTCCCGCGTATCATACAGGACGACCTTGAAACCGGGCCGCGAGAGCTTGGCCATCTTCTGTGGCGTCAACGCAGCAGCGTCTTCGATCAGGTCCTGGTCCAACGTGGTATAGTCCCACCAATCGGGCGCGATTGCGCTAAGTCGTCGTGCCATTCGGGTCTCCCGGAAAAAAAGGCGAACGGAAGGATCTTGTGCAAGCGAACCACAATCTAAGTCAGTTTGCTGACGGAATCAACCACCCTCAAGCCCAAAGTAGCAGGCACACTCCGTGTGCCGTAAACTGCGGACGGCACACGGAGTGTGCCTGCTACAGTTTGTTCACGCCACTTCGGCGAGGTCGCTTAGCTGCCCAGTTGGCGAGTATATTCCGCGTTGGCTCGGATCTCGTCGAAAAACCGAGGGTACATGCCGATGATGACCCCATCGATGGGCTTGATGTTTTCGAAGGCGAATTGGAACGCGGCGCGCACCGAAGCCTGGCCGGTACATAACCGGCCGCTGCCCAGGATCTTGAACGCCAGGCACGGCTGATCCACCTGACGCATCACCTGGGTCATGACCTGCGGGTCGTCCTTAAAGAACGGGTAGGCGATCTCCAACGTCCGCAGATCGGCGACTTCGGCCTGCCGATCCGGCACCAGCGATCGCGTCAGGAAGTAGAAGCAGGTCATGAACAGATCGACGGGCCAACCTTCGTCCGCGACCCGCTTGATGCAGTCGGGATGGTGAGCGGAAACCCCGGCCAACACGCCCGCATCCTGCACGGCCTTGACGTAATCACGCACCTGGTCCGCGCGGCCTTGAGCGAACAGACGATCGGTCGCCCCGCCGTGGTGCACCATGGCGATGGGCCGAGCTTGCTGGACGACTTGCGCGACCGTTTTGGGGTCGGAGTGCAGGCAGATGCGTTTCATCCGGGAACCCTGACGATCGCACTCGGCCAACGCTGCCAGGATGTCGTCCCGGACAGCGAACTGGAAAGCATTGATGCCCGTCTGTTCGCAATCCCGCAGGAACCGGACGGTTCGTTCGATCGTAAAGTACTCGCGCATGTGCTGGTCGGCATGCGGTCCCATGTAGGAATAACCCAAGACCGTATTGCTGCCGACCACCATGCGGCTGATGCGATGATCGCCCAGCGAGATCATCGGCAACGGTTCGGGTTCGGGCGTCGCATCATCCGCCTGCGACGCGGCGGCAGGGGCAGCCATGCCGGCGACGGCGGCCGCCGAACACCGCTGGAGAAAACTCCGCCTACTGGTCGGATCCACCTGATGTTGTTGGTTTCCCATCTCTGTGACCTCCTTACGGCTCATCGGACCGGTTTTCCTTTGCTTCGCGTCTGTCGATGCCTCTGCAGTTCGGACCATTCCCAGACTCCACAATGTTCCGCCCACACCTGCCAGCGATGGGTCAGCTCTTCCAATCGTTTCGGATGCTGGTCGGCCAGATCGATCCGCTCGGTGCGATCGTTACCTAGGTCGTACAGTTCCCACGGCCCGTTTCCCGGTTGAACCGCCTTCCAATCGCCGATCCGCACGGCCTTGTTCCCCTGGTGTTCCCAAAACAGTCCGTCACGATCCAGCGGCCGGTTGTCGAACGCTGGGACCAGACTGATCCCTTCGACTGGCAACAGGGTTTGGTCACCGAACGTCTCGGGATAAGCAACGCCGGCCAATTCGGCGAAGGTCGGCATCAGGTCGATCACGTGGCCCATCTGGTGCCTTAGTTCGCCACGAGCCGCGATCCCGGCCGGCCAGTGCACCACCAACGGCGTCACGATGCCCCCTTCGTACGTATCCATTTTGAATTTTCGAAACGGGGTATCGGACACATTGGCCCACTCGAGTCCGGCGCTGGCGTAAGACAACCCGGTACCCAACGGGGCGTCGGGCAAGCCGCGACTGAACCCGCCTGGTCCGCCCTCGGCCGAGCAGCCATTGTCGGACAGGAACAGGATCAGCGTATTGTCCAACTGCTGCAGGGTTTCGAGTTTTTCCAACAAACGGCCCACGTTCTGATCGATGCTATCGATCTGAGCCGCGTAGATCTCCATGCGATGAGCCAAATCGCGTTGGACATCGGCGGGCGTGTCCGCCCAAGCGCCGGCCTGAGGGTCACGCGGGCTGATCACCGTATCGGGTGGCACGATGCCCATCTGAACCTGACGTTGAAATCGAGCGGCACGCACGGCATCCCACCCGGCAGCGTATCGCCCCTGATACTTGGCGATATCCTCCGGCTTGGCCTGCAGTGGCCAATGCGGCGCAATATGAGCCAGGTACAAAAAAAACGGCTTCTGGTCTCGTAGCACCGTCTGTTCGATGAACGCCAGGGCGTAGTCGGTGAACGTGTCGGTGACGTACAGATCATCCGGAGCCTCGACCCGCTGGTCGTCCTCGACGAAAAACACCTCTTTGCGGATCTGCAGTGCGTCCTTGAAATAAATGCCCCCGCCGGACGGTACTCCCCAGAACCGATCGAAACCTCGGTCCAGCGGCCATTGCCCGGGCGCTGATCCGACATGCCATTTGCCGGTCGTCAGCGTCGCGTATCCGGCCTCACGAAGCACCTCGGCCAACGTCACGCAGCGGTCGTTCAGAAAACCTCGATACCCGGGCAGGCCATCGTCGCGGGTCATGTGCCCAATCCCCGCCTGATGCGGATACAATCCGGTCAGCAGGGCCGCTCGAGTCGGGCAGCAACGGGCCGCGTTGTAGAAATTCGTAAATCGCAAGCCGTTAGCCGCCAAGGCATCCAGATGAGGCGTTTCGATCTCCGCGCCGTAACAACCGATGTCGGAAAAACCCAGATCGTCCGCCATGATCACCACGATGTTCGGCACCGAACGCCCTGAGGTTTGCTGCGCCACCGCGTCCGCATGCAGCCAAGCCCCAACGGCGATACCTGCCATCGCCAACGCAAAGATCCGAACCAAGATTGTCGCGGGCAACAAGCGGCCAGGCCGCAAGCTTCGGGGCGCGATCACGACGCGTGAACAAGACATGATGGGCACCTTTCAACAAAGGATGGAAACCCAGGCCCGGATTTCCGGACGACCGAATCGGGACCGCCGTCCCAACGCTCCTGATTCTACACCAAAACCTCCAATAAACAATTCCCGGCAACTCAACGGAAGGACCCGGAATTGGCGTGCCCCGATTGCTGGACCTTCCTCCGTTTGCGATTGCGACCCTTCGAGTTCGTCAAAACGCTCGTGCTCGTGACTCGGCTGATTCAACAAACGCGATAGGTGCCACCCACCTATTTCACCTCCCACCTGCTGCGCCGCGATAGGTGCTGCGATAGGTGCCACCCACCTATCTCAGGCTTTCCTGTGGGGGACCTAAGGCGATCCAGCGGCTGACGTCGCCTGGCTACATCTCTTCGCCTGGGTACGCGGCCGTTGCCACGCTTTTGCCAAAGCCACCAGTAATGGGGGCGATGGAGTTGCCTTGGCGGAAACACCGCGATAGCTGGAGTGCACCTACTGGGGGGCATCTATCGTCCGCCGCCTATGAGGCTTGATAGATGGATGGCACCTATCAATAGCAATAGGTGGGTGGCACCTATCG
>REEF01000215.1 GCA_007695205.1 Planctomycetaceae bacterium | reverse complement strand
CGTTTGTCCGCGTGGTCATCGGGGGATGATCACGACTCAAGATTCACCCTCGATTGCTGAAAAGGAACGGTCATTGCCATGCCGCGAATCCATCTGTTACCGAACGGGGCCCCACGTCCCAAGATCGCGAGTCTGTGTATCCCTGTCGCGCTGCTGGTTCTGCTGGTCAACAGCGTTGCTCTGATGAACGCTACGGCTGGAGATTCCGAGGATTCTCCGGCGGAAGAGTTGCGGGTGATGTGTTTCAACATCCGTTACGCGACGGCTCCGGACGGCCCGAACCACTGGGATTTGAGGAAGGAGTTTCTGGTCGAAACGATCCAGGCATTTGATCCGGATCTGCTGGGCACCCAGGAGACTTTGGGGTCGCAACGGGACTACCTGGCCGAAAAACTGCCCGAGTATGATTACTTGGGAGTTGGTCGGGACGATGGAAAAGAACGGGGCGAAATGATGGCCCTTTACTATAAGCGAGCTCGATTCGAGAAGCTGGACGGCGGTCATTTCTGGTTGAGTGAAACGCCGGAGGTCGCCGGCAGCAAGAGTTGGGACAGTGCGTTGCCGCGGATGGTCACGTGGGTGCGATTGCGCGATCGTCATCAAGCCGACGCTCCGCCCATCCTGTTTCTCAACACACATTTCGATCATCGAGGCCGGCAGGCAAGGGTCGAATCCGCACGACTGATCCGCCGGCAGATCGACGTGTTGGGCCAGCGGGCGCGGATCATTCTGACGGGCGACTTTAATGCGGGCGAGGACAGCGATCCGTACCGCGCGCTGTTCGGGCCGATCGACGGTCAACCGTCGCCGTTGGTGGATACGTTTCGAATCGTGCATCCCGAGCGAGGTCCGCATGAAGGCACGTTCAGCGGTTTTCAGGCCAGCAGGACCGATGGGGCTCGAATCGATTGGATCGCCGTCTCTCGCGATTGGGAAGTCCTCCAGGCTGAAATCGACCGCACGGCACGTGACGGGCGCACGCCATCGGATCACTTTCCGATCAATGCCGTCCTCCGTTTTCCCGCATCCCCTTAGAGTCTTCAGTCGTAACATGTGTGCACGGTGCGCGCATTTTTGTAGGTTGGGACTCTGTCCCGACCGGGTCGGATCGGAGATCCAACCTACTTTGGTTGCGGCCGGAGGCCGCATTAGAAAAGATCGATGCAAGACCACTTCAAGGAGCTTGGAATGATGACGCGCCATCCGTGGAATCGACGTGATTGGTTGAAAGCTGCCGCAACCGGAGCAGGCATCGTGATCCTGGGCGACAGCCGGTCGGCTCGCAGCTATCACCTGAATGAAAAGTTGAATCTGGCCATCATCGGCGCTGGTGGCCGAGGCGGCGGGAATCTGAACGCCGTCGCCAGCGAAAACATCGTGGCCTTGTGCGATGTGAACGCGCAGAAAGCGGCCGGGGCTTTCAGCCGGTATCCGCAAGCGAAACACTACCGCGACTATCGGCGTCTGTGGGACGATCTGGAAGATCAGATCGATGCTGCGGTGGTCAGCACGACGAATCACAGCCATGCACCGGCCACGATGATGGCCTTGCGGCGAGGCAAGCATGTGTACTGTGAGAAACCGGGCGCTCATTCGGTGTTGGAAGCGCGAACGGTTACCCGGTTCGCTGCCAAGCAACAAGTGGCCACACAACTGGGAACGCAGATGCACGCGACCGACAACTACCGCCGTATTGTCGAATGCATCCGCGACGGTGCCATCGGCCAGGTTCGCGAGTGTCATATCTGGCTCCGTTCAGGACGCGGCGGCCTTGGCGACCGTCCCCTTGAAACGCCGCCCGTCCCCGATTGGCTGGACTGGGACCTGTGGCTGGGCCCCGCGCCTTACCGACCGTATCACCCCATTTACGCCAACGGCCATTTATGGTGGGATTTTGGGGGCGGCGAATTGGGGAATATCGGCTGCCATTATTTCGACTTGCCGTTCTGGGCGTTGCAGTTGGATGCCCCGGTGTCCGTCGAGGCTGAAGGGCCACCGCCGCACTGGGACAGCACTCCGGCAAGACTGCATCTGCGATACCAGTTCCCGGCACGCGGAGATCGGCCCCCGATCACACTGACCTGGACACACGGCAGCCAGCCTTCGCCGATCTTCGCCGAACACGATTTTCCCAGTTGGGCCTGGTCGGTCTTCGTGGGCGATCGGGGGATGCTGCTGGCCAGCTACGATCGACGGCTGTTGTGGCCGGAGGAAGATTTCGCCGATTACCAGCCGCCGGAACCGAGCATCCCTTCGTCGATCGGCCACCACGCCGAATGGCTGGCGGCTTGCAAGACGGGCAGTGCGACCGGTTGCGACTTTGCATACTCGGGGCCGATCACCGAAGCCGTGCTGTTAGGCAATGTCGCCTATCGTAGCGGTACTCGGATCGATTGGGACGCGGCCGAAATGAAGATCACCAATGCTGCCGAGGCGAATGCTTTGTTAAGCCGCGAGTATCGAGACGGCTGGACGTTGTAGGCCCCAACGTTGCATAGAGTTCCCTCGTAGGACGGATTGGCAATCCGTCCTGCTTTTTGTCCAACCATGGGGTAGACTCTGTCAGAAAACATGAACCGAACGCGCTAGCGTCGAGCGGGTCAGACGGGGTCGGGAGTCGTTTTCGGGGAACGATTTAGTAGGTCCTGCGCGCCGAGCGGGACCTGCATTTCCGGCGGGCATTTGCGCCCCATTTGGTCCCGCTCGGCGCGCGGGACCCACCGACCCCTTCGGCCGCTTTCACCAAGAAGTACCTGGCTTATGGTAGTGTCGGCGTATTCGGATCCTGCCGCTCCGGATCCGGGCTTTCGGCGTCCAGGCATCGAAGCATGAATCGCAAAGCGGTCAGCACGGTCTGTTGCCGCACGGCCTCGCGCCCGATCGCCCCGAGCTTCAGTTCTTCCAGCCAGACGTTCGGTGCTGCTTGTCGAGCGACGGCCAAGTGGACGAGTCCCGCGGGCTTGTTATCGCTGGCACCGGGGCCCGCCACGCCGGTCACGGCCAAACTGCATTGCGATCGACCACCGCTTCGCTGCAG
This sequence comes from Planctomycetaceae bacterium, assembly GCA_007695205.1. Taxonomy (GTDB): domain Bacteria; phylum Planctomycetota; class Planctomycetia; order Pirellulales; family Pirellulaceae; genus SKKK01. The sequence goes on along the minus strand of REEF01000215.1, from coordinate 4,274 downwards.
GGCGCCCTGGGCCATGGCGGTCGCGACCTGGGTGCTGACCGCTCCGTACTGGTCCAGCAGGGTTTTGGGCACTCCCAAGTCCTGCTCTTTGGCCTGGTAGGAGTAACACACATAGGCTCGATCCAAAACTCGCGAAGCGCCCGGGATCGATGTGATCGCCCCGGAGATTAAGCCGCCCGTGCAGGATTCGGCCAGAACCAGACGGACGTCCAGGTCCAGACACCTCTGGATCAGTTCCTCGGCCGCTCGATGAATTCGGTCAGAAAACATGGCGATTGGTTCTCTTGTTTCAGAGCCATTCATGAAAAAAGCCACGATGCCGATCGGGCATCGTGGCGGATGCATGCAGGAAGTCGTGTTTTCAACCGGCCGCTTTAGCGTAAGTTGTTGGCCGAGTCGATTTTTTCCAGTCGGATCATGTACTGCAGATCATCCTGAGCGCGTTGCATATCGCCCAGTTTTCGGTAGGCCAGGGCACGATTGCGGTAGGCCAATCTGTTCTCCGGCTCCAGCTCGATCGCCTTGCTGAAGTCGTTGATCGCCTGCTCGTACTGGCCCAGCCGAGCGTAGGTCGATCCACGATTGTTGTAAGCCAAGCTCCAGACTTCATTCAACGAGATCGATTTGGTGAAATCGCTGAGCGCTTCGTTCAACCGGCCGGCCGCCAGGTGAGCACAGCCGCGGTTGTAGTACAGATGAGCGTCAGGTTCGTCGCGGATGGTCAGCAAGCGGTCGTAGTCACGAACCGCGTGATCGTAGCTACCTCGCAGCAACTGCGTCGCGGCTCGATCCCGCAGGAAATCGACATTCAACGGATCGATCGCCAACGCGCGGTCATATTCGTACACGGCGTTATCGTAGTCATGTCGTTCGATATAGTCTCGCGCCCGATCGGCGATCTCGTCCTCGATGATCTCTTCGGTCACGAACACCTCTTCTTCATATTCACGGTCGTCGTCGTACCCGTCTCCACCGCGTCCCCCGCCGCCGAACCCCCGTGGTCCGATCGGTGCGGCCGCCAGGATCTCGTTGGCTCCGGACGCTGGGGCACCTGCTGCCGCGTTGGCTGGCGATTGACCGGGATTTTCGGTGGCACTGGCCAGCGCCGCTTCTGCGGCTTCACGCATTTTTTCGGCCAACTCGGCCAGCTTTTCCGCTGAACCGGCTGCCCTTCCTGCGGCGTTTTCGGCGTCGCCCTTGCTATCTTCGCCGGGTCGCTTTTGCGCCGAGTTCATCAGGTTTCGGATCGCTCGCATCGGCCGGGTCGCTTCGTCCAGCATCTCGGCCAATTCCGGCGAGGCGGCGGCACAGTCATCGGCACAATCGGCGCAGTCATCGGCGATCTGCTGTTGGTCCCGCGCCAAGCTTCTGGCCTGGTCCTCGGTCAAACCCGTTTCTGCGCCTGCAGCCGCCGCCTGGGCGATCGCCTGCTGTTGCTCGGCGGCTTGTGCCAGTTTTTCGGCGGCTGCCATCATCTGTTCGGGAGTAGCTCCCGAGCCGGAGCCGGCGACTCCACGCGGCACGGCAAAATAACTTTGCGGTCCTGGCGGAAAGGCTGCGGTCGATATCTCCAGGCTGAACCCGGTGCTGCCATCCGCATCGGTACCCAGGTACTGGTCCACAGCCGCGTTGAACACTCCGTCGCCGTCCACGTCGCGGTAGAAGTCAACGCTGTCCACGGGGATTCGCGGAGCGTTGGGGTCCGGTCGACGCCCCGGTTTCGCCTCGGTCGGCATCCCTTGAGCCAGCAACGATGGGTTGGCCACCAACGTGATTGTCTCGCCCCTCATCACCTCGGGAGGGTAAACCCCCAATGCCGGTGCGGGCTTACCATCATTGCACGCCGCACATCCACTGTCGTTGCAGTGGGCACAGGCCGTGCCGGAGCACGCCGCACAACTGCAACCATGACCGTGGCCGCCATGACCGCCGTGCCCACCATGATGCCCGCCGTAGTGGCGTTCCAGGTCGCGGGCAAACCGAAGATCTGTTTGAGCCATTTGCAGCATGACCGCCGGACGACTGACGTCACCAGCGGTCGCGTTCAATGGCTGCCAAGGGGTATTCCGAAGATTGGCCTGGCGGGCGAAGTTCCAGAAACGCTGCCAGCGTTCGATCTCTTCATCCAGCTCCGGAACGCTACGCGTCTTGTCCAAAGCCAATTGCTGCAGGTTTCTGCCTCGATTCTGATAGGCCGAAACCAGCGACGGATCATGCTTGATCGCCTCGTTGAAGTCCTTCTGAGCCGCGATCAAATCCCCGGCTCGATGATACGCCAAGCCGCGACCATTGAACGCCTGGGCGTTCTGCGGATCCAGTTCGATCGCTTTCGTAAAATCACGGACGGCCGCATCGAAGTTTCCCCGACTGGCCATCGCGATGCCTCGCGTCAGGTAGTTCGCCGCGTTGGTCGGGTCGTCCATGATCGCCTTGGTGAACCGATCCGGTGGTCCGGCGGCGGCCATCGCCTCGGCCTGGGCCTTCGCGACCTGGTCCCTGACCCACTGCTGGTCCGCTTCGCTCAAAGTACCCGGTAGAACAGTCGTAACGCGTCCGCTGTCGCGAATCTTCAATTTGACCATGCCCTGCTCGAGCCCGAGATACTCGGCTTCGATCTTGTCGCCCAAGGCGTTGGTCCAGACCCGAGCCGATGCCGAAGTGGACATCAATCCGACCACAAGCAAACCTAATGCCAAGAATCTCATCTGTTTACCCTCCGATCCGTACTTCAATGCGCTCAAGGTCGATGGCAACCTGGGCGGTACGCACGATCTCGCGAAAAAACACCTCTGCTCTTCCAATCTAAACGCGAACCCCCGTCGATTGTACTCGCACTTCCTTTAACGCGCTAAATATTTCGGCCAACCCTTCTTGGAAACACCCCCTGATGAGCATAGCAGGCCAACCATTGTGCCGTTATCCAGGCCGAATACCAGACGATTGGGCCCGACGATGTGGCCTGCCGAGCGAACGGGCGATCGCACTTGCTGACGCCACAGGCAGTGCCCATCGGCTCGAAGCGCGTGGATGATTCCGGCGTTATCGCCAAAATACACGACCTGGTCGTCCCCGATCACCGGCGTGGACTCGACGGGTCCTCGAGCATCGTATTCCCAGCGAACTCGGTGCGAGTCGCCATCGATACAGATCAGCTTACCCTGATCGCGCCGACCCGTCCGCAGCAGGCTGACTCCCACATAGACATCGCCATTAGCCGCCACGACGGGCGCAGCCAACATTTGGCCCGGGATATGGATCTTCCAGGCTTGCCGACCATCGGGATGAAAGCCGTACAGGTTTTCGTCTCGTCCCGCGACAACAATTGTGGAATCGTTGCCCAGCGCTGGCGCCGAGTTGATGAACCATTGCGTTCGGCCTCGATCTTCCAGTTGATCCCAACTATTGCGGCCTTCGTCTTCGGAGATGGCGATGGCGTACAGGAACGCATCTTCGCAGCCGATGTACAGCAGGCCACGATAGATCAAGCCAGTGGAATCGAATTTCTGTCGCGTGCGAAAGTAAGGCCGGTTCTTGAATTCGCCGCGTGCTCCGACGCGAAGTATCCCGCCCGCGTAACCGGAGATGTACGTGAGGTTATTCAGGTCGACGATCGGTGCCGCCCAGCCCAAAGGTTCACCGACGGGGACCGGTTCCCAAACCCGGCCGCCCTCCTGATCCACACAGTGCAGCCAACCGTCGCCCGAGTGGATTCGAATCAGTCCATCCGAACCCAACGTAGGCGAACCGGGAACGTGCCCGCCCAATTCGCACTCCCAGATCTGCTCCAGCCCGGCCCCCTTCCAGTCCAATCCCACCAACTTGTTCCCCAAGCAGGCGGCGAATCGGGTCTTGCCGAACGCGACGGGACAACCTCGCAACGGGGTGGTCGAGTAGGCTTGGCCGGGAATCTGTTTGGGAAACTGCCACATGATCTTGCCGGGCACCTTCCGATCGGCCGCCGGCTTGGCCGCCGGGGCGCCGGCCAACGTTTCATCCGCGGGGAGTTCCTGCGTCGGTTCGTCTGCAGGGTGCGGGGCAGGCGTCGGGGTCGGCGCCGCTTCCCCCTCGCCCGCCGCAGGCCGTTTCGGCGGCCGTTCGGGAGGCTGCGGAACCGGGCGAGTGGCAGGGGCGGTTGGTGACGACGCCACCGGCGTCGACGATCGGCTGGGCGGCGGAGTGATCGCGGATGGAGGCGTGGGCGCATCGGACTGCGCCGTAGGCTCGATGGGCTCGGGGGTGGGTGTCGGCGGTGGCGGCGGGGGCGGCGGAGGAGG
>REEF01000539.1 GCA_007695205.1 Planctomycetaceae bacterium | reverse complement strand
CCCCCAATTCAGGCGCTCGGAGGTCAAGACCGCGTAGCGTACCGAACCTGGACTGATCCACATCGCTCCGAACCGTGCATTCATAGTCCGATTTGAACCGCTCCATGTGCCGTTCCCGCACACGCCGGAAACTCGTGATACTCCGGCCCTGGTCAGGTGACATCCGCCGCCGTCCCAGGATGACCGTTGATTCCACGTCCGAGAATGTGAAGACCTTATCCGGAAAACAGCAGATCTCGCTGATCTCGAAATCCCGTAACAGGATTTCGCGAAGGCCCTGCGAGTTCTTGTTGTGCAGCAGACTCTCCGGGCCCACCACGCCGAAAACTGCTCCGGCAGGCAACTGCGGAAGCGTCCGGCTCAACATCTCGGCTGTTTTGTTCAGATAGCTTATCGCGACATCCGCCTCCCGGTAGGCCTCCAACTCCTTTCGGCTGAAGTTCTCAAACGGCGGATTGGCGAGCAGGATCGTGGCCTTGCAGGATTGACGCTCCAGCAAGTCGTCGGAAAACATGTCACCGAGCACCAAGTCCCAGCCATCGGGATTCGGGACGTCGGCCAAGGTCAGTGACAGGCGAGCGATTTCGAGTGCGAAGGGGTCGATTTCGCAGCCATGCACCCGTTTCCGCAGATAGTTCCGGCGGTTGGCGGCAGTGGCGCGTTCCGGCGGCAGCAGTTCCGTCAGCAACCGCATGGCAGCCACCAGGAACCCCGCATGGCCGCAGGCTGGCTCGAATACGTTACGTTCCTCCACGGCCATGGCCTCGATCCATCGGGCCAACTTGCCGACGGTGTAGTCGACCAGATAAGGCGGCGTACTGTGGATACCAAGTTCCGCCCGGAGTTCCTTCGAAATCAACGCGTTTTCGTATACGTAGGCCAAGGACTCGGCGGTCGCCAATCCCAAGCAACTGAAACGGCGGATCTCCTGGGCGATTTCCGCCACAGCCGCACGCCGTCGCCCTTCAAGGATCAGCACGGGCGCGACGTTGTGGTGTCGGGCGAGACGCACGAACACCTCGTCGACGTCCGTTAACTCCAAACCCTCGAATGCCGGGACTTCCTTGTCCCGCAAGATTTTGGCTGATATGAGCCCGAAGACGGTTTGCAGTAACCAGTGTCCTTGTTCGTGGTCGATGTCATGCCATCGCAGATTGGACTTCAAGGCAGCAACGTTGCGTTCGATCAGATCTTGCAGGGCTTGTCCAAATTGCCCTTCGATCAGCGGCATCAGGCCCCGATCGACAAACGAGAGCTGAAACTCCTTGTCAAACCGTGCCCAAGTCTTCGCCCGGTACACTCGTTCCGGCCGAAACTCGGCAGCGTGCTTATGGAAGAACTGAGGCACATCCCGGGCGGCAATCTTTCGAATCGGACGTGGACCGGCTGTGTCCTGGCTCCACCAGTCCAAGCTGTCCAGCCCGCATGAGAAAACGATCGGCGTGCCGACTCCTTGGCATGCCAACACGGCTTTGTGGGCATCTTCGCAACCGTCGAGCACTGCGATGCAAGCCGATCGGGCGTCGGCCGGCGGATAGGCGAAGGCCACGAGGCTGACCGTCTGACCGTCGCCGAAGGCGACATGCGACCGAATCAACGTCGGTCGATATCCGCACTTCAGCAAGTAAGGCCTGATCGATGCCGCGTCCACCGTTTCCCTCTCCTGTGGGCTGATTTCGAGGTCGCCCATCGTCCCTTGATGGCGACTCCGCCTATTGTAACGTCCATCCTGACTCAGCGATATACTCGACGAGAACTCCGTATTGCCAGACGTTCTTTTTAGTTTCGTGTGCCGTCGCCCATCGGCACACGCTGATCGGCCTCTCGCGGTTGGGGGCTTTGATCTCGATGCGCAGCAGCAGCAACGACTCGGCCACCTGAGGGTCGTACGTTTGATCCACGGGTACTTTGGCGCGCAGGTCCAGTTGGTGTCGCGAGCCCTCTGGAGGATCATGAATCAAGGTCTTGAATCGTTACGATCGCGTGGCCCTCCCAAGATAACCACGGATGCCAGTCAAACGGCAATCCATATTCCCCAGACTTCCCAAATCTGGTGCCTGTCACCTTTTTTCGGCTAGACGTCCAGAGTCCAGGGTTCGCGGTAGGTGCGGGTGACCAGGGCATTGGCCTGGGGGTTGTCGATCACCTGTTCGGTCTCGGCGTCCCAGCGGATCGTGTTGCCGCTCAGATAGGCGATGCTCAGCAGATGACCGGGGATGGTCGAATAATGCCCCTCTTCGATGTCGCCGAACGGTTTGGTGCGTTGGCGGACATGTTGGATAAAGGCCGCCGCGTGGTTCGATTCCGGGGTCCGAAAACTCTCCGGTTCGCCTGATTTGCCGATCTCGGGGGTTACGGTCAGCCCGGATCGATCGAGGATCAGCGATGCCTCGGTGCCGAAGAATCGCTTGCCATGAGACCGCTGTTCGGCTCGTGAAGCGGTCCGCGCGGTGTATTGCAACAGGAATCCTTGCTTGGCGACCGGACCGGGCTCGTACTGCAAGATCCCGTTGAACGTATCAGGCCACTCCGAGTTGCATTCCTTGAACGCGTGCCGCCCACCGATCGCTGCGGCGGCCACCGGGTGCTTGACGCCCATGCACCAGTGGACGACGTCGTAATGGTGGACGGCCCAATCCACATGCCAGGCTCCCGCATAATCGTGGAACCAGTAGTGGCGATTGCCAAAACGGAGAGGATTGTACGGAACCTTGGGCGCCGGCCCCAAGTACATGTCCCAATCCAACTCGGCGGGCGGTTCGCTGTCGGGCGGGTTGCCGAATCCGGGATAGAAGTAGTCGTAATCCCAGACCTTGACCTCGGAGATCTCGCCCAGCCGTCCCGACTGGATGATCTCGGCGGCCCGATGATAATGCTCCCAGCTTCGCTGCTGCGTGCCGAACTGGACGATGCGCCCTGTTTCCTTAGCCACCTTCACCGCCGCACGACCCTCGCCGATGCTGGTGCCCAACGGTTTTTCGACGAAGACGTCTTTGCCCGCCAAGCAGGCATGGATGGTTGCCAGCACATGCCAGTGGCTGGGCGTCGCGACGATGACGGCGTCGACGTCTTTGTTTTCCAGCAGTTTGCGAAAATCGCCATAGGCGGCCACCTGATCACCTCCGGCTTCTTTCCGAGCCTGGGCCATCCGCCCCTGGTGCACATCGCAGACGGCCACGGCTCGGACGCCATCGACGGCCAGGTGTTGACGAAGGACACTCCGACCGCGGCCTCCGCAGCCGATCAGACCGATGCCGATCGTGTCGTTGGGCCCGAATCGCGTCGAGGCTTCGGCGGTCTGCGAAGTGTTGCTGGCCAGTCCGACAGCGGCTCCTGCAGCCGCTGTGCTCAAGAAGGTGCGTCGAGTCGTGGGCATGATGTTCCTTTCTTGTCACGAACGTTCATTGAGTTAGGGCGAGGCGATGACGCGGTTTTCGACACCGTCCCACCAATGGTCTAACAATCGCCGCAGGTCGGCGACCGTGTCAGCCAAGTCTTCGCGCTGGATCAGGTTTTCGGTCTCGTGCGGATCTTTTGCCAGATCGAACAGGGCGGGACCGTCCAGATACGCACGCCATGGCTTGCGTCCCGCAGCCGCGGTGGGCACGATCAGCTTGTAGTCGCCGCGACGCACCCAGCGGTAGCCGATATCCAGTTCGGGCCGTCCCAGTTCGGTGGCGTCGTTCGGGTACAATTCCCCAAACACGGGCCGCTGGGGCTCCAGAGCTTGCTGGCCCCGTGCCACCGGCATCAGGTCCTGACCAGGCAACGGCGGACGCTTGGCTATCGGGACTCCGGCGGCCGACAACAGCGTCGGCAAGAGATCCACGGTGCCTACCGGGGTTGTATAAGTGGCGGGCTGGATCATCCCTTCCCAGCTCAGCAGGATCGGAGTCCGCAAGCCTTCATCGAAGGGCGCCCACTTGCTGGTCGCCGTCGGGGCAAACTCTTCCGGCCGACCACGTTGAGGCGTGGTGCTGGGCGACCAGCCGTTGTCCACGACAAACACGAACAGGGTTCGCGACATCGCCTCGGCATCCCGGACCAAACGCACCAAGTGGCCGACAGTTTCGTCGAATTGAGCGATCGCGGCGAAGTACGGCAGTTCATGCTGGGCGACGTCCGGTCGAGCAGCGGCCATCTGGTAAAACGGCTCCGGCGAATCATGGGGTTGGTGAGGCAGGTAGGGTGCGTACCAAACGAGCCAAGGCTGCTTGTCGGCTTCACTGTCGCGGATAAAGTCGTCGATGGGCTTCATCGTCTGACGGCCGATCGACAAGCCGATGTCTCCGTTGCCATGAGCGACTCGATCGCCGCTGGCCAGCACTCGCAGGCCCCCGAAGGTTTGATCCTCGGGCGGAGCTTCAAAGCGTGTCATCCCCTCGGTGAACTGCCCGTTTTCCCACGGGCCCTCCCAGAACTTGCCGGTCTGCAGCGATCGGTAACCTCGTTCGCGGCCCAACAATCCGGGCAGGGTATCCAATTGTCGGATCAGCGTGAATTCGCGGGATCGCGTCTGCTGGTACTGCTGGCGTGATGTCATGCGGTTATAACCGGCATTGCCCGGCGGGCCGTGGTTGAAATGCAACCCGTGCTGGTGCGGATACAGCCCGGTCAGCAGCGTAGCCAGCGACGGACGGCACACGCTGGAGGGCACGTAGCCGTTGACAAAACGGGCCGAACGTGCGGCCAGTGCATCCAAATGCGGCGTGGCGACTCGCCGATTGCCCATGAATCCGAAGTCCGTCCACGTCTGGTCGTCCGAGATGATATAGACGATGTTGGGCGACGTCTCGGTCACCTGGTCTCTTGTGCGATCATTGTTCTGATCGGCCGCCAGCGTGGGCTGGGTAATCAGCCCGAGACCGACGGTGAACCATAGAGTCTCTAGCAGGATGAAATGCCGAAAGCGGTGGTCGAGTGGAAATCGTGGATGCATGTTTTGGACCCTCGTCGCCGTTTGTCTTGTCGATCGTCAAGGCGTACCGCCCAACAGTCCCCGAGGTTCAAAGCCTAGCAGTGCGGGAACGCCTCGCAGCATCAGGTGGATATCCTCCAGGACGCCGATCTCAGGCCGATCGATCTTCAGCCGCCATACCTGGCCTTCCTGCGTAGGTTGCCGCTGGACCGTGAACGATTCGGGGTAGCCGATATTGGCTTGTTGCCAACGGACTTGGCCCTGATCGTCCAGCAGGGTCAGTGTCAGCCGTTCGCCATCGCCTTCGCCTTGTGCCCGAACGCCGAACCGCTGGACATCGCCGGGCACCCAGAAGATGAATTCGCCGGTCGTGCTCACCAGATGAATCCGGCCTTCATCCCCGGCCATGCATATTGGGTGACTGCTTTCCAGAATCTGCACCGTATGCCGACCTGGCTGGCATCGCACGACGAACACGCCGGTCGCATCGGCGGTAAAATCGTACTGGCCCTGCTCGCCCAGCCGGATCTCGATCGGTTCGAAGGATTGGCCTGTAGGGCTGATCGCGTGGACGGACATCATCCCCTCCGTCGCGCGGCCCACCGCCTGATGCCTCAATCGCAACCGTACCTGGTCGCCTTCGCTGGCCTGCAGCAGGTAGGATGCCGTGTTGCGTTGGCGATGGTGGGGCAGTGTCTCTTTGGCGTCATCGGGACCAGAAACCACCGGCTGCAACGGCAGATCCTGCCAGTCGACGATAGGGATTTCCAGCACCGGGTCGAACGGCACCCAGCGAGCGATCGTTTCCGGATCCAGTCGATACTCGGTGGTCTGATCGCCGCGATGGACCGTGACGGTACCGGTAATCTCCTCCAGATTCGAGCCGATGGCGTCACGAAAGGCCATCAAAGGTCGTTTGCGCGGATCTCGGACGGTCAGATTCTGGAAGTGGACTCCGCCGGTGGGTTGCAAGTCGCCGGCCCGCGTGCTGAAGCTGATCGGCGCCGATAGGGCCGGCTGGTCCGACGCGTCGGATATGACGCAGTCGATAAACCGCAACTTCAGACCACTGGGCGGCTTCGATCCGATACGGATGCCCGCGCGACCGTGGTCCTGGAAGCGGCAGTTGACCAGCTCGATCAATCCCTGGACCGGGCCTTCAGGGCCGCAACTGGTGATGATGCTGGCCGACGTCGAGTTGGAGCCTCGAGTCACGCAGTTTTCGATCCGGATCGAAACCGGCTCGGAACTGCCGTTCAGCGGGCGCAGGTACAGATGGATCCCCAAGCCCTGGTTGTCCTCGATCACGCAGTTTCGCATCACACAATTGACCAGCCGTTCCCAAGCATGATTCGGCTCGAAGTCGATGCCTGCTGCCGGCGCGGTGCCCGCCGTGTTCTTCAGCACACAATTCTCGATCAACAGGTTTTCGGCGGTGATCACGCTGATCCCCTGCCGGTAATTCCGATCACAGACGACATCGCGGATGATTACGTTTCGGTTGGTTTCGCGATGGCGACCTGCCCCCAGGTAGATGCCGTCGCCACCGGATTCCATCAAGGTCAAGCCCTGCACGGTGACGTTGGTACAACCGCGGAAACTCAGCACATGTCGCCATTCCGCCTTTTCGTAATCCGGACCATCGTAATCGTCGCGATGCATGCGCAGCGTCGCTCCGTAGCCGGTCAGCGTGACGTTGGTCCTGTTCCAGGCGGTAAACAACGAATCGCTCCGGCCGCGAAACGCGCCGCGCTTGGCCTGGACCACCACGCCCGGTTCGAAGAACAATTCCTGGTCGTCGGCCAATTGGATCTGGTCGACGATCCAGGGGCCAGGCATTTTGCGGACGATCACTTTTTTCGCCCCTGAATCGATGGCCGACTGAAGCGCCGTCGTGGATTCGTCCGGACAATAACCCCACCAATCGGCATCAGCCTGTTGGCGAGTGCCGTCGATCACTTCGCGAATCGCCACCTCGTTGCGACCTGACGGTTCTCCCAGAGCGGAACTCGCGATGACCAGCATTTCGACCACCCAGAATAGCGACATGTGACGTGAAGCGGAACGGTTCATGGTGTGATCCTCCCAAAACAGGCCGAGACCAGGGGCATCAGCCGCTCATCGTGTGCGGCTCGATAGCTGCTGTCAAGAGTGTGTCACCGAGCCACCCACGTGCCACCGTAAGAAAGGTGCCACCCATCTATCTATTGACAAAACCGGTTGGTTGAATATAATCCATGAAACCAAGGAGACATAACATGGGACGATCGCTACGAAGTGAGCAATTCGATGCAGACGAGATTTGCATCGTCCATACAATTCAGAGATGCACTCGCAAGGCATTTTTGGCTGGAATGGATGACCGAACGGGCATCGATTACTCGTTTCGCCGCGAGTGGATTCG
>REEF01000627.1 GCA_007695205.1 Planctomycetaceae bacterium | reverse complement strand
CGGCGCTGGACGGATTGCCAATCCGTCCTACGAGGGAACTTTATGCAACGTTGGGTTCTACAAAGGCTCAACGCCTTTTTTCCGGCGGGACTTTTGGTACACTCGTAGACGACGGGCGTCAAGAAGAAAACAGGCAGCATGGCAAAAACAACGGAAACACGGTAAAAACCAGTATTTGCCCTCGTAGCTCAGGGGATAGAGCGGCGGTTTCCTAAACCGTAGGTCGGTGGTTCGAATCCACTCGAGGGTACTGCGAATCAAAAGGCTCGATCGTTAGGAAGGGGCAGAGCTGCTGGGGCCTGACGTCGGCCTTTTGTTACGCAGCAGATACGAGCCCAGGCCCATCAAGCCTAGGATGTAGCCGATGCCGCCGAGGACATCCTGCATGCGCAGTCGAGCTTGCCAACGGTCCAGGTCCCGGCGCAGAGCACTGATCTGCTGCGATAACGCGGCGATCTCCGCGGCTGCGTCCGAGGGGGGGGAAACGGCCGGTGGCGACGGATCAGCCGAGCGGACTTCGGCCGCTTCGGGGCCCTCGGGCGCCGGCTCGATACCCGAGGGGTCAGCACCAAAAGCCGGTAAATCCGACGGCAATTCGTCGGCCGGGACAGTATACTCGGCTCGATGCCCAAAACCGGCGTCCGCCACAATGCGATAATCCATCTTCCACCGGGGCTCGAATCGAAAACGTCCTTCTTGATCCGCTACGGCCTGGGCCAACGTCGTGCCGTCCGGGCCCGTGACGGTGATCTTTGCGTCCGGCGCCGGATCGCCCCCCTGATAGTAGACCTCGCCTTCGATCCGATCGCCCTGGACCGCAGCAAAAACAAACATCTTATGAGCGGATGCCGTCTGCTGCATACTAGTGAAAATGCAGATCATGAGAGCCAACAAAGGCCAACGCAGACGTTTGCCGAAATCGAACGTATGATTCACACGATTGTCCTGGACATAGGAAGGCCGTTGCACCGTACCAGCGAGCATCCCGATCTCTCCACGGAATCATTCTGCCATCGTCGCCACACCCGTCCACAACGCGACAACGCGAAAATCCGTGCGGGAAGGGTTGCGGAATCAGGCAAGATAGCCCGACTTGTGGCCTGAAGCAAGGCACGTGCCAGCATCGGCAACAAAGCAACGAGCCGACGAAGGTGCATTCGGCTCGCGTTTCCTGACTGAGCCCTGCCCGGCCTGTGGCAAAGATCTCTTTGCATAGCCACCGGGTTAAAGTTTAACGATTACAACGACGATAACGTCTTCAGCGACTTTGCCGGCTGAACGATGTTCGTCCAGTCTTTTCAGGAAGGATGAGGTTCCATGACGGGTGCTTCCAATATCATTAACCGAATGACGTGGCTGTTGCTAGCCATGCTGATCCCTGGCGTGGCATGGTCGCAAGAGTTCGGCGAACGGTCCATTCGAGTCGGATCGGCGATGGGCTACCGACTGGACGACCAGCAGCATCCAGGCCACCAGGAGCATCTGGAGCATCACTTTGGCGATTATTTGCACGGCGATTTTGAGCATCACGACATGATCGGTGGTTGTACCATGGGGGCTTGCGGCCCTTGTGGCGTGACCTGCCAGGAACCCTGCTGCGTGGGACCGGTAGGCGCCATTTGGGTTCATGGTGAATACCTGATGTGGTGGACTAAAGGCATGGAGACTCCGCCTTTGGTGACTGCGGGGCCCACGGGAACGCTGGATGACAGCCGCACGATCGTTTTGTTTGGCGATGACGATCTGTTGGGGCAGATGCGATCCGGATTCCGAGTGCGGCTGGGAACGTGGCTGGACTATTCCCAGCGTTGGGCGTTAGAGGGCGAATACTGGCGATTGGGCGGCGTCAGCGATAACTTTGTGGCTGCCTCGGACATCTTGGGGAATCCAACGATCTACCGGCCCTTTTTCAACGTGAATCCGCGTGGGGCGGACGGCCAGTTCGATCCACCGGCCAGACACGATGTCCAGTTGGTGTCCCAACCCGGCATTCTGGCCGGGAGTGTCATGGTGAACTCGTCCAGTCAGTTGCAAGGCAGTGGCATTTGGCTGCGACGCAACCTGTGCTGCGACATGACGGCGGTCATCGACTGCGACCCATGCTTCGATCCCTGCAGCGATCCGTTCGGGCATCGATTCGATTTTCTGATCGGCTATCGTTATGCTCGACTGGGTGATCGATTGACGATTCGAGAAGACTTGACGTCGTTGCGCGGCGAACCGTTTCAGGGAAACTTTGACCTATTCGATTCGTTCGCATCTTCGAACGATTTTCATGGTGCTGAACTGGGTTTGTTAGGCGAGTTCGACTATGGACGTTGGTCCTTAGAATTGCTCGGCCGCCTGGCGTTGGGCGGTGTGCGGCAACAGGTCACCATCGCTGGACAGACCATCATCACCGGATCGGTCAGCGATGGAACTTACGAGGGCGGTTTACTGGCACAGAGAACCAACAGCGGCACCCATTCGCGAAACGAATTCGCGTTCATGCCTCAGTTAGGTGCCACGGTCGGTTACCGATTGACTCCCCGGCTGCAGGCCACCGTGGGTTATTCGCTGCTGTATCTGAGCCGCGTGGTACGAGCGGGCGAACACATCGACCTGGATGTCAACCCAGACCTTCTGGCTCCCGAGACCACGCCATTGGCGGGCGCGTTGCGTCCGGGTTTCCAGTTCCGCGATTCGGACTTTTGGGCTCAGGGCATGAACTTCGGCTTGCATTTCGCGTGGTAGGTCCCAGGCGTCTTGGATCTTCTCGATCCAGGATGCATAATCTAGGTTTGGCTTTCCAATCCTAGCACGGGGAGACACCTCCATGATCCGCGTCCTGATGTCGTTCGTTCTGCTCTGTTCGGCTCAACAGGCTCTTGCCTCGGAAGAACACCAGACCGCCCCCCCGGACCCGCCGCAGATGAAGAGCATCTTCAACGGCGAAAACCTGGATGGCTGGGACGGCGATCCTCGTTTGTGGTCGGTCGTCGATGGGGCCATCCGCGGGGAAACCACGCCCGAAAACCCCTCGAACGGGAATACGTTTCTGATTTGGCAAGGCGGTCGAACCAAGGATTTTGATCTGCGGATGACGTTCCGCTGTACGGCGGTGAACAATTCGGGAATCCAATATCGATCGCAGCATGTCACCGAAGGCAACGTGCGAAATCCGTGGATCGTCCGCGGTTACCAGTACGAGATCCGCAACGAGAACGACTTGCCCAGCGTCTCGGGATTCATCTACGACGAAGGTGGCACGCGACGCCGGATGGTTCTGGTTGGCGAACAGGCGGTATGGGGCGAGGACGGTAACAAGACAGTCACGGGAACCTTGATCACGGCTGACGAGTTCAAAGAGTTGTTCCGGCTGGACGACTGGAACGACGTGGTGATCATCGCTCGAGGCCCGCACATTCGGCATTACTTGAACGGCCGCTTGATTTTGGAATGCACGGACAAGCATCCGGAACTGGCGTTGTCTGATGGAATTCTGGCATTGCAACTGCATTCCGGCAAACCGATGTGGGCGGAATTCAAGAACATCCGCATCGCGGAACTGGACTGAAGGCCGTTCGCTCCAAGTAGCTGCCCGCCCTGAAAAGACCCTTCCCTCCCAGCGAGCTTGCCCCGAGGTGCTGCGATGACGGAATCACGTCAGAAATGGTTCGCTCTATTGGCTGCCGTCGGTTTGACGGCTTTGCTGGTGGGCGTCTTCGTCGGTGCTTGGGGCAGTTGGCGGACGTCACAGGATCGATGGGAGGATGCCGACCTGTTGCAACAGCAACTGGAACGAGTCAGTTCGCAGAACGACGCGGCGCCATCGGGACCGGAACCGGCGTTGATCCGCGTGAGCGTCGCGGAACGCAAGGTCGTCCAGCCGGAAAACCCGATCATCGGCCGGTTGGTCGAGGTGCGTCGGGTGACGGTGGCCAGCGAAGTGACGGGGAAGATCTTGGAGATGCCCGTCGAGATCGGTGCGCCCGTGATCGGCGACCAGACGGTTCTGGCTCGAGTTGACGATATCTGGCCGCAGATGGCGGTCCAGCGGATGCAGGCTCAGGTCGCTTCGATTGATGCCCATTTGAGTTACCTGTTGGTCGAATTACAGCGCAGCGAACTATTGAGCGAGCGCGCCGCGACCACCGACAGCGAACTGGAAGCACGCCGCTCGGCCGTCGCGGAATCGCAAGCTCGTCTGGCCGAAGCCCAAGCGGCATTGGAGGAGGAAAGCGAACGCATTTCCCGGTCGTTGATTCTGGCTCCGTTCGACGGGACGGTCGTAGAAAAACACGCGGAATTCGGCGGGCATCTGAGCCCGGGTACGCCGATCGTCGATATTGTGTCCCGCGGCCAAGTCGATGCGCTGTTGATGGTCCCCGAAACCGTGATCAACGAAGTTTATCTGGATCAGCCCTTGACGATCGTGATCGATCCGCTGGGCCAGCAAGCTCAGGGAACCGTGGTCTCGGTGACTCCGTACGGCCCTACGGCGTCTCGTACTTTTCCGGTGCGTGTGCGGCTGGACGACCAGGACGGCCGGTTGAAGGTGGGGATGAGTGTCACCGCTCGGATCACGATCGGACCGCCGCGTGAGGCGCTGGTGGTCTCCAGCGACGCGGTGCTGATCCGGCCGGATGAAGCGACCGTCTGGGTCACGCTTCCATCCGATTTGACCGCCGAATCCGAGTCTCTTGTCGAGCCCGTGCCTGTGACGATCACGGCTCGGATGCGGGACGAATACGCTGTCGAACCCGAGACGGACAGGGGGCGGCAGATCCTGATCGAAGGAACCCAAGTCGTGATCGAAGGCGCCGAACGCCTGACGCCGGGTCAACCGGTGCGGATCATCGACGAAACCCTTTCTGAACGCTTGCTCCGCTGGCGACATCCGGACGGGGCCGCGCCAACCCGCAGGAGGTTATCATGATCGATCGCCGAACTCAACTTGCCACCCTGGCCTTGATCTTCTTGATTCTGATCGGCCGTTTTTCGCTGGGGGAGACCGTAGCCAAAGCGGACACGCGTCCCAGTATCATCCTGTGCATGGGCGATGATCACGGCTGGGACGAAACCGGTTACTACGGGCACCCGTACCTGCACACCCCGGTGCTGGACGAGATGGCCGCCCAAGGCCTGCGACTGGACCGCTTCTATGCCGCTTCGCCCGTCTGCTCGCCCACCCGAGGCAGCGTGCTGACCGGCCGACACCCGAATCGGTACGGCACGTTTTCGGCAAACTGGTCGATCCGTCCCGAAGAGATCAGCATCGCTCAGATTCTGAATAACGCAGGGTACGCGTGCGGGCACTTCGGCAAATGGCACGTGGGGCCGGTCAAAGCGGATTCGCCGACCAATCCGGGGGCCATGGGATTTGACGAGTGGATTTCGCACGATAACTTTTTCGAGATGGACCCGCAACTGTCCCGAAACGGCGGTCCGCCGGAGTTGTTCGAAGGTGAGAGTTCCGAGATCCTGATCGAGGAGACCATCCGCTTTATCGATCGAGCCAGGCAGAAATCGAAGCCTTTCTTTGCCGTCGTCTGGTTCGGATCACCGCACGAACCCTACAGCGGCTGGCCGCACGATTTGGCTCGCTACGATCATCTGCCCGCGCGGTATCCGGACCAACGGGTTACCGTGACCTGCATGGAAACGGGTCTGCAGGTACGACGACCTGTCGGCGATGTGCTCCGCGAACGTTATGCCGAAATCACCGCGATGGACCGAGCGATGGGGCGATTGCGCGAGTACTTGCAGCGGGAAGGATTACGCGACAATACGCTGCTGTGGTACTGCAGTGACAATGGTGTTCCGCCGGAGGGAATGGTCACCATGCCATTACGAGGCCGAAAGGGGATGGTTTACGAAGGAGGCGTGCGTGTACCCAGCGTCATCGAATGGCCGGCCGGGATTCCTGAGCCACGAGTCAGTACCGTGAACGCCGTGACCAGCGATATCCTGCCCACGCTGTGCGATCTGGCCGGCGTGCCCGCCGATCAGCGCCCGTTGGATCGGCCGCTGGACGGAATCAGTCTACAGCCGCTGTTCGAAGGCCGCATGCAACAACGCCCCACTCCGATCTGCTTCTGGCACTTTCGCGCCGGGCCGATCGCTCGTCGCGGCCACCCGCCCTGGATCGATCCCGAACTGCAGGAAGGCACGACACCGCTGGTCAAACTGATGAACGGCCGAGCGACTCGGAACTTCGTGAACTACCACTATCCCGAAATTCAAGAACAGGACTTCGGAGGCGCCCGGGCCGTTCTGGATGGTCGATACAAGCTGGTGATCGATGGCGGGCAAAAGAACGACCCGCCTCGCGAATTGTTCGACTTGCAGGACGATCCCGCCGAAACGAAGAATCTGATCGATGCCCACCCGGAAATCGCGCGCCGTTTGGAACAGCACTTGCAATCCTGGCAACAGTCGGTGCTCGAAAGCCTGACCGGTGCCGATTACCGCTGACCGTTCGTCCATCGCCCGGTCTATCGAGTCATCTTCGTAAGGATCCAATCGCCCAGCGTGGGCGAGAGTTGTGCCAGGGCGAACAGCCAACGCGCGCGGCCAGGCATGACCAGTTCCGGTCGGCGACGCTCGCAGGCTCGCAGTATCGCGGCGACCAGCTTCTCCGGTGGGATGCCCTTCAGCCGGACACCGGCACCGGGTTGTCGAGCCGATTCGGGTAGCTCGGTGGCCTGGTCGTCGTAACGTCGCCCTGCATCGGACCGCGCGATCGGACCCGGACAAACCAGCAGCACGTGGACGCCGCGAGCATTCAGTTCTAAACGCAACTGCTGGGAGTAAGCAGCGACCGGAAACTTGCTGGCTGCATAGCCGCCCAGATGACGCGAAGCCGATTTGGCAGCCAGCGAGCCGATGTTGATGATGTGACCTTTCGATTCGATCAAATCCTCCCCAAAAGCTCGCGTACAACGCACCATCGCCAAGAAGTTCAGGTCCAGTAACTGCTGGAACTGCTCGGGGGTCGTCTCCAATACGTTGCCTCGTGCCGATCGGCCTGCACAGTTCACCAGCACATCCACACGCCCGAACTGCTGATGACTCTGCCGAACCAACTGGTCGACATCCGGTTGTCGAGTGATATCGGTGGGGACTCCGATGACATCGGTACCCGCGTCACGCAGGGCCTGGGTGGCAGCCGTCAATTGCGGATCGCCCAAAGCCGCCAGCACCAGCCGGGAACCGGCGTTGGCAAACGCCTGAGCGATCACCCATCCCAGCCCCTGGGAGCCCCCTGTAATCACCACCGTTTTGTTCTTCCAGTAATCCATCGCAAAAGCCTGATAGGAAATCCATCTATGCCGTTCGCAGTTTCAC
>REEF01000219.1 GCA_007695205.1 Planctomycetaceae bacterium | reverse complement strand
ACGATGTGTCGGGCGGCGAACGGATCTCGCACCTGCACTCCTTCGGACCCGGCGCAGCGGCGGAATTCGCCCAGGCCATGACGGGAATTCGAAGGGAACTCGACCGCTTGGAAACGCCGCCCGACATCGACGCAGCGTTCGAAACCCCGGTCGTCCAGCCGTGGCACGATGAAGTCCAGGCCGTCCAACGCGACCTCTTCCAATTGGAAAACACCACTACTCTCGAACTCGTTCCTTATGGAGAAAACCGATGAACCGACGAAACAAAATCACACTGACCTGCACTCTGGCAGCAATCGCCGTTTTGGGACTGACATGGACGCGCGCTCAAATACCGCCCGGCGGCGACTACGGCGGTGAATACATGGACGAAGGCGACATGTATGGAGGCGGGACGCCCGGCGGATCCCGTATGCCGTATACTCCGATGGGCTACGACATGGGCGCTCCAGGGATAGAACCACCGGCTGCTCGGGAGTTGAAGGCTCGGTTGGACCCGGTGCTGCAACGTTTGCGCGATGCGGCCGACGACCAACAGAAAGAGGCGATCAAGGGCCAGTTGTCGAGCATCCTTGAGGACTATTTCGAGCGCGATCTGCAGCGGCGCAGCAGCGAAATCGATGCGATCGAACAGCGGGTCAAGCGGTTGCGGGAGCAGTTGGAGCAGCGGCAGCAGGCCAAAGACGAGATTCTTCAATTACAGTTGAACGTGCTGGAAAACGAAGCGGCCGGTTTGGGATTCTTCGGACGGAGGCCCGCAGCGCCTGGCGTCGGCGGGATGATGGGCGGCGGGATGATGCGCACCGATGCGCAAGGCGTTCTCGAGAGGCTGATGATGGGCGGCGGGATGATGGGCGGCGAGATGATGGGGATGGAAGGTCCCGGCGGCATGGGACCAGGCATGGGACCGGGCATGGGACCGGGCATGGGACCGGGCATGGCCATGGAAGCGGGCATGGGCGGGATGTTTGGGGGAATCCCTGTGACTCCGGTTCCGGCGAAGTTTCAGAAGCGTGTTTCCGTGGATTTCCTGGAGACCTTGGAGCACGCGCTCGGTTACCTCCGCGAACTCACCGACGCGAATATCTACGTCGATCAACATGCGTTGAAGGACGCCGGGATCGATTTGGATGCGTCGGTCAGCATGAGGCTGAACGACGTGTCGGTTGCGACGGTGCTGGAATTGATCGCCGACGGTCTCAGTGCTTCGCTGGGTGTGCGTTACGAGGACGGCATCGCGGTGCTTGGAACGCGCAGCAGTCCGGCACTATCACAACGGGTTCCGTGGGGCAACGATGGCACGCCGCCCAGCCAACAGACCGTAAAACGGCTCGCCGATTCGGTCAGAGATTACGTCTTCATCGAGAAGCCCTTATCGCAGGCGTTGGACTTGATCAGCGATGCGGCGCAGGTCGATGTTTTTGTGAATGCACGCACGCTGGACGAGGCGGGCGTCACGATGGATGCCCCGGTGACGATCAATTTGCGAGATGTCCGACACCGGACCGGATTGCGTCTGATTCTCGATTCGGTGGACAAGTCGTTGTTCTTCTCGGTGGTCGATGGCGTGGTCGTCGTGTCGGCGCTGAAGCAGCCCGAGTACGATTAGCATCAAGATTTCGCAAAAAAGACAGCAACGGTTGTTTCCTGGACCACTAATCGGGGATATCGTAATAAAGAAGATCACCTTCTCAACAGACGGTACCGCTGTCAGGAGCCAACCATGAGAGAACACCCAATCGTACGTCTCTGCCTTCTCGGAGTAGGATGCATCCTCTTTCTTCTGGGGGCAGTCACCGCCGATTCGGCACAAGGGTCGCAGTCCGTTTATCTATTCACGTCGTTTCGCGGCGACGGGGATGGGCTGCACTTGGCCGTCAGCGAAGACGGGTTTCGATGGACGGAGTTGGAGGGCCTGTTCCTGACCCCGACGGTCGGCAGTCGCCTGATGCGTGATCCGCATCTCCTGCAAGGACCGGACGGCGTGTTTCACATGGTCTGGACAACCGGATGGAACGACACGGGGATCGGGTACGCTCGTTCCCGCGATCTGATGAATTGGTCGCCACAGCGGTATCTGCCCGTCATGCAGGACACGCCAGGGACGCGGAATTGCTGGGCGCCGGAAACATTCTACGACGCGACTCGACAGGAGTATCTGATCACCTGGTCGTCCGACGTGGAAGGCCGTTTTCCTCAAACCGCCTCGGCCGACCGAATGAACAACCGGACCTACTACGTCACGACAAAGGACTTCGAGACGTTCAGCCAGCCTGCGCTGCTTTTCGATCCGGGCTTCGACCACATCGATGCCACGCTCGTCCGCCACGAGGAGACGTACTTCCTGGTCGTCAAAGAAGGCGACATGCAGGGCAAAGGCATCTGGGGGCCGATCCATGTGGCGACCGCATCCGATCCGCGCGGGCCGTATACGTTGGGGGAACAGCCCGCGACCGTGGCGCGGGCCGAAGGCCCCACGATCGCGAGACTGGACGACGGCTACGTGATGTACATCGACTTCTACTCCCAAGGCCGCTATGGGGCTCTGCGAACGACCGATTGGCAGACCTGGACGGACATCAGCGACCAGATCAAGCCCGTCCGCGGCCAGCGGCACGGGACCGTATTGACGATCTCCCGAAAGCTGGCCGACGATCTGACCGCGGTACGGCAAACCATGCCGCCCCCGCCCGTCCTGCCGGGCTATCATGCCGATCCACATCTGGCGGTCTTTGGCGACACCTACTATGTCTACCCGACCACCGATGGCAGCGAAGGCTGGGCCTCCACGTCGTTCAGTTGCATGTCCTCCAAGGATCTGATCCATTGGCGGAATCACGGGGTGATTCTGCGGCTGGGTGTTGACATCCAATGGGCGGATCGCCGAGCCTGGGCGCCGGCCATCGCGACCCGCAACGGCAAGTACTACTTCTACATCTCCGCCGCTCAGAATATCGGCGTCGCCGTCGCGGACACGCCTCACGGCCCGTTCACCGACCCGTTGGGCAAGCCGTTGGTGCCCGCCGGTCGCTGGCCGGGCCAGACGATCGACCCGATGGTCTTTGTGGACGATGACGACGCCGCCTACCTGTACTGGGGCCAGGGCCACTGCTACGTCGTCAAACTGAACGAAGACATGATCTCGTTCGATCCGGAGGCCGTACAGAACATCACCCCGCCCGGTTACAACGAAGGGGCCTTTGTGATCAAACGCCAGGGGATCTACTACCTGATGTGGTCGGAGTACGATACGCGCGACCCGCGTTACAGCGTCGCCTACGGCACGGCAACCTCGCCGCTGGGCCCTTTCCAAAAAGCAGAGAACAACCCGATCCTGCAAGGCAACGGTCTGGTCCGGGGCGCCGGTCACCACTCGGTGGTCCAAGTCCCGGGCAAGGACCTTTGGTTCATCGCCTACCATCGGTTTGCGATCCCCGACGGCTCGGGCTACCAACGCGAAACCTGCATCTCGCCGATGCGATTCCATCCCGACGGCACGATTCAAAAGGTCGATGTCTTCGAGGCGGCCGCGTTGAATCCGTCCTCGGATCAAGGGGTCGAGACCAATCCATGATCCTTCGGTCGGGACGCGTTCCCAGCGATTGCCGTCCGGGAGAGCGCGGCGAGGACTCGTTCCAGGGCCTTTCGGGCTAGTTCTGCTTTACTGGAAATTCACCATCCGCCGCGGGCTCGTCCGCAAGCGGCGGAGTTTTCGCCGAAAAGACGGTATTTCTTACGGCTGTCGGATCCACACCGAGCTGCGGACGCCGGGCGAACCGCGACGGCGGGAATCGGTTTGTTCATCACCGTCGGGTGAAGACTGGCCGCGGTTGGCACGGGCGTAGTAAGGGATCGCTTGCAGAGCCGAACCATCCGACCAGATTCCGTTCAATGTGGTGACACCGCCCAACAGATCGGCTTGCCAATGGGCTGACAAGGGCGTCTGCGGTTCCAGAGTCTTATCCAGCGGCTGGTCCGCTGCCTCGATGCAGTAGATCAGAGGGCCGCGACGTAGAGCCACCTGACCGACTGTCGCGGCCACTTTGGGACTGGCCTCGATCCGTTGGATTGGCATGGGCAACTGCAACTCGATCCGGTCCCCCGCCTGCCAGGTTCGCGAGATGACCGCGTAACCATTGACGATCGGCGGTTCGATCGATGAACCGTTCACGGAAATCCGAGTGATCGTGTCCGTCGCCGGAACAGCGGTGTACAGATCGCTGACGCTACGGTGCGGAATGCGAAGATGCATGCGAAACGCCTTCTCCTCGGCCGGATGCACCTCGATCGCCACCTGGCCGCTACGGGGATGATCCGTGATCTGGACCAGCCGGACCTGCGTCCCGGCCACGTCGTCGATCGTCACCGTGCTGCCGATGAACAGTTGGACGTAGATGCCTTGATCGTCTCGAGCGTACATCCACGTGGGCAACATCAGCAACACACGCGGGATATTGCCTATGCAGCACGGACACCCATGCCAGTCGTAGCGCGGGCCGCTGGTCTCCAGAGGGTTCTGGTAATAAAAGTTCTTGCCTTCCAAGTCGATCGACCCCAGCAGCGCGTTGTATAGGGTCTCTTCGTACAGGTCGACAAATCTCGCATCGTGATACGCCAGGTTCAGCTTGTGCTGGAAGAAGATCAGCCCGCAACTGGAGCAGGATTCGCAGTACGCGTTGTGACGCAGCGAGTAATCCGGACCGAAGCCCTCGGACGTCTCGCCGCTGCCGATCCCGCCGGTGACGTAGTACTTTCGATTGACGATATTGTCCCACAGGCTGATCACCGCGCTTTGATAATCGATATCGCCCGTCTCCATCGCCACATCGGCCATCGCCGCGTACGAGTACGATGCGCGGACCGCATGCCCCACCGCCTCGTACTGCTGTTGGACAGGAACGTGGCTCTGGTCGTACGAATGGCCTCCGTCCCGGTTGTCCAGCAGGAACTTGGCCAGTTGAATATAACGATCGCCGGCACCATGTCCTTCGATCTGATTGACGTAACGACCGAATCGCACCAACGCGATCTCCATGCCCTGGTGTTCGTCATACCAGGCCTTTTTCGGCGGCGGACCCAGATGGTCATCCCAGCAATCAGCCAGCTTCTTAGCCGCATCGTACAGCCGCAGGTCCTGGCCGCCGGTCAGCATGTGATGAGCGATGGCGGCTTCCAGAAAATAGCCCGCGACGTAGCCTTCGTGGTCCGCTCGATAGCGGGGCGTCCAACGAGGCCGACCGCTCAACGTAAAGGCTGTCTGCAGGTAGCCGTCCGGTTCCTGCGCGGCCAAAACGATGGGAATCCAGTCTTCCAAGGTCGTTCGCATGAACTGTTGAGCCTGGATGATCTGCGGGTCTTCCTGCGGATCGATCATCAACGCCACACACATCGATTCGATGATGTTTAGCACCCACGCGTTGGAAAAGACATACCCGCGGTGTCCTCCCGCAGGCTTACCGGCCAATTTATTCGCGGCATCGATAAAGTTGTTGATGCCACCCTCGCGCAGATCGGGATCGGAGATCTTGCGGATGCAATGCGGGATCCAATGGACGATCAACGCCTTGGCTCGATCGTTCCACAAGGGACTGTCGATCCGGTAAGCCGTCGTATCGACGGGCGTCAGATGCGTCTCGGGCGGACCCGGGACGACCTGGACCGTCAGTGCGGAAGACGCGGTCAGCGGAGGCGTACCCGCCGTCAATTCCAACACGTACTGGCCCTCGGTCTCCATCGTGGCGGTTGTCGTCGGATCGTTAGGATTCTCGAAAGTCACCTCGCCGGGCCCCGATCGCTTGCTCCACACCGCCGGCACGGTGCGGCGGGGGTCGAGCGTGTGGATCTGGCCGCTCAGATAGGTCTGGCCGCCCTGCACGACGACCCGATCCACACCGGCCGAGACCCGAGGCGGAAATTCGGGCGAACGACCCGAATCGTAGACTTTCCACTGCAAGATGCCTGTCGAAAACGTGCCGTCCCCGTCGATCTCCAACCGCAGTCGACTCGTTTCGACCGCATCGAACGTCGTCGTATTGAACCGGTCGGCAGCGATCCCCAAGCCCGAAGCGTTTGGCACGGGCACAAACGACTGACCATCCCAGTACAGCAATCGGCACGCTCGAGGCAAACGGACGCCCCGGTTGTCATCCCACCAGTAGACTTCGACGCGATCGGTGCTGATCGGCTGACTCCAGTCGTATTGGACCCACTGAGTGCCACGCGTGGGCCAATTGCCGTACGAGCCCTGCCGGTTGTCCCGGGAACTGCGCGGTTGATAGCCGTGGTTTAATGCGCCAGTGCTGGTATCGCCCGAGACGTACGAGCTGCTGGCCTGAGCCACCAAGGCCAAGTTGCGCCGTAGCGGCGGAGCATCGTCCTGAGCCATCGCCGCGGCTCCTGCTGCCACGGTCGCGATGACCGCCATGATTTGTGTCGTTTTCATTTTAAGACATTCCTGGAATTAGCAGTGTAAAGAAAGGTTCGTTCGTCCAGACTTTCCGGGGAACTCGACTCTTCGCCGAGCAGCTTTTGCAGGATTCGAATTCTCACTAACAATTCGCCTTCTTGCCGGCCTTCTTGCCGGCCCTGTTCCCGCGCGCTGTCCAATCCTCATTGATAGTCGCGCTGTACCTTCCATCGCTGGTCGTACATCATTCGATCCTCCGTGTTGGCCGCGATCGCTTCGACCACAGGGCGGCTGAGCCGCCAACCAAATTCGAGCCGTCGCTCGGCTGGCATTGGTCCGCTCCCGTTGGTCGCTGATTTTGTGAACAAGTGAACGATCTTGGACATTAGTAGTGGAGAAATTGCCTGCTGCAAATTATACTGCGTCGGCTCTGCCGTGTGTACCTCGATAGCACGATAGGTGCGGTAACACGATAGGTGCCATCCATTTATTCTTTGACTCGTGTGCAGAACAGCGTCTTCGGGGGACTCGTGCCGCCCGTGCGATCCGGGTCGTTCTGTCGCTAGGAGATTGACGCCTGCAACAACGACAACGCCACTCCCAACGCTCGGCCAACGATCGGAAACGCGTCTGCTGAGATGCCTTCATATTTGCCGCGATGACCCTGACACGCTCGTCGCGGCCAATCGAACGGTCTATCAAGAAATTTGCGGGCTGCTTGAATGGTACATCTGCGAGTGCATCCCATACGGTTCGGGTTACGCGTCACTCTCAAAGGCGTGCGGCAGATAACAGGATAGGGGGTCGCTACAACGTCCGGGGTGTCCCGCCGCGGCTTTGCTCTGGTCCGAGGCAATCGTTGTTCAGATCGCTGCTGGCGGCGACCAGGCGTTGGGCGGCGGGTAGGCCGAATTTCCAGAACAGGGCG
>REEF01000354.1 GCA_007695205.1 Planctomycetaceae bacterium | reverse complement strand
GGTCCGGATATGGATTTGTCGGCCATCGAAACTCGGGATGTCCAGTTGTCGATCGGTTATCACCAGGGACAACCGGTGTTGCGTCTGGAGGCCGGGCATCAACAACGCTGGCCGGGCATCACGATCGTTCCCGCCCAGGATCGATGGGATCTGACCGACCGAGAGGCGGTGTCCGTGGTGGTCCGCAACACGGGCGAACACCCGCTGCGATTCGGTTTACGAGCCGACAGTCCGAACATCGAGGGTCAGCAGCAGTATATCCAAGTTGTCGAAGACATCGCCGCCGCTCAACAGAAGACGGTGCGTTTGCCGTTGACTCGACGAGCCCCTGCGGCCCTGCGCGACAAGTTGTTTGGGATGCGGGGCTATCCGGGCCGATTGAACCCGGATCGAGGGATCGATGTCGCGCAGGTAACCGCAATCCTGTGTTTTGTGAGTCAGCCGGATCGAGCCCATACGCTGGAGTTGTCGCAGTTGCAGGCCACCGGGCGATACGAAGACGCGATCTGGTTGACGGCCGAACCGGAAACTCTGTTCCCGATGATCGACCGCTTCGGCCAGTACAAGCACGGGACATGGCCGGGCAAGGTTTCCGACGAACAGGACTTGCAGCAACGCATCGCGATCGAAGACCAGGATCTTGCAGCGCATGTCGGCCCGGACGGTTGGACTCAATACGGCGGTTGGAGCGACGGTCCTCAACTGGAAGCAACCGGCCGTTTTCGCGTGACCAACCGGGACGGGAAATGGTGGCTGGTCGACCCCGAAGGACGCTTGTTCTGGTCGCACGGGATCGACTGCGTACGTTGGACTTCGGGTACGACGCCGATCACCGATCGAGAATTCTAC
Source organism: Planctomycetaceae bacterium (assembly GCA_007695205.1). Classification (GTDB taxonomy): domain Bacteria; phylum Planctomycetota; class Planctomycetia; order Pirellulales; family Pirellulaceae; genus SKKK01. The sequence continues at coordinate 6,503 of REEF01000354.1, read as the reverse complement.
TTCGCCGATCTGCCTGCGAAGGACTCGCCGCTGGCCGTGTTCTACGGCCGAGCTTCGTGGGCACCGCATGGCTACTACCATAACAGGGGCACCTATCGGACCTTTAATTTCACCGGCAGCAATCTGGCTAGGAAGTACGGCGAATCCTGGCGGCAGACGTTCCAGCAGCGGAGCCACCAGCGTTTGCGCAGTTGGGGATTGAATACCATCGGCAACTGGTCGGATCCCGAGATCTACGGCTTGGCGCAGACGCCGTATGTCGTAACCGTCAGCTCGGGGCGTCTGCCGATCGAGGGCAGTACGGGGTACTGGGGCAAGTTCCCTGATCCTTTCGATCCTGCGTTCCGCGAAACGACACAACGCAACATGGCGGCTCAGCAACAAGCGGCCAATTCCCCTTGGTGTCTGGGCGTGTTTGTCGATAACGAATTGTCATGGGGCGAGGAGGTATCGCTGGCGTTGGCTACTCTGGCGTCCCCGTCGAAGCAAGCGGCCAAGCAGGCGATGATCGCCGATCTGCAAGCGAAGTACGAATCGATCGAGCGGCTGAACGACGCCTGGGGCACCGAACATGCCTCCTGGCAGGCGTTGTCAGAACATCAGCAGCCGCCACCGGATCATCCGCGAGCCCTGGCGGATCTGCAGGCATTTGCGACTCGCATCGCGGATCAGTATTTCGAGGTCTGTCGGGAAGCGGTCAAAAAGTACGCGCCAAACACCCTGTATTTGGGCTGCCGATTCGCCTGGGTGAACGATCGAGCCGTCCAATCGGCTGCCAAGTACTGCGATGTGATCAGCTATAATCTGTATCGAGAGTCGGTCGCCAACTTCCGCTTGCCTGCAGCCTTGGACGCTCCCGTGATCATCGGCGAATTTCACTTTGGCGCGTTGGACCGAGGCATGTTCCACACTGGATTGCGTGCGACCGCCAACCAGCAGGAGCGCGCCGAGGCGTATTTGCATTACGTGCGCGGCGCTTTGGAGAATCCGCAGTTGGTGGGAACCCATTGGTTTCAGTTCGGCGACCAGGCCACCACCGGTCGCGGCGATGGCGAAAACTACCAGATCGGGTTTCTCGATATTTGCGACACGCCGTACCCCGAAATCATCACGACCAGCCGCAAGGTCGGCCAGCAAATGTATCGCTGGCGTTGAACCCGGGAACGCCAGTGTTCACCCCAAAGTTGCATGCAACTTCCCCGTAGGACGGATTGGCAATCCGTCCTACTTCTGATGCGACTACGGGGTTTACTGGCGAAACTGCAACGCTTCTGGTTCCCAGCCCAGTGCGTCGATAACGTTTTTGGCGTAGCCCCAGTCCTGCGGGTCGGCGTCTTGCAGCACGATGCGAGTCCGCTGGGCGGCCATCGCCACGGCTTGCGGCATATCCAGGTAGCGGTTGACGTTCAGCAGGTAGGGGCCATGGCGATGATCGGCGGGCAGATCGTCTAGATCCAATTGCGCGATACGCGGCTCGAACAAGGATGCGTACAGCGCGATCCCTGCCATCGTTCCTGCACCGTGCAGATGGATCGGCACGTCCGGCAACCCGTCCGGGGCTCGCACCGCCTGGATGGCTCGACGCACATCCCAGACTCGCATTCCGTCCAGGGTTTGTCCCAGCAGATAGAAGCGGCGTTGATGCTGTACCTGCTTCCGAGGGCTCGGGTCCCAAGCGGTACGACCGATCCCCCGGGGGACGACATAAACGTGAGCCTGCTGAGCCGCAACCAACGCTTCCACCTTGACTCGATAGGCTTCCGCATCGGCTTCGGGCAAGGTTTCGCCCGACAATGGTTCGGCGAACGCAACCCGGTAAGCGGCCAGCATCTCGGTCAACGCAGGATCATCCAGGACGTGGACAACGATCCGCTGCGGAGGATTCGGGCCATCGGGCTGGACCATGTACATCCGCAACCGGATCGCCTGCTGGCTATCGAAATCGTACGCAGAGAAACGGACGCCGTCCTGCACGGCGGAACCCACGACGTTGACAGCCAATTCGGAAGGTTCCGCGGGCCAGGCTCGAAACGATTTCTCTCGCAGCGCCTTCAGCCAACCGTCCCGCATCGCCGACCACTGCGTATCGTCCTGGGGCACCGGCGGTTCGGGCGCCGTCGGAACAAACGTCTCGTGGATCTCCGTATTTCGCTGGTCTTCGGGCAGCGTTTCGAAGACTTTCAACTGCTGGGGCTCGAAGAACCTGAAAGCCGCTTTTTCGATCATCGAATCATCGTCGCGCAGATGTTGATTCATCCAGCGAAAGGCGTGGATGTGCAGCTCCTGGGTATCTCGGTGCGGACCGGCCGTGATCTGCAATCCCAGGTTGTTTCGCTGGTCGTACAATTCGTAGATCCGACGCACCTGTTCGTACGTCCGGACCACACCGTCCAGCGGGAAGATTCTGTCACGGTCCGTATTGCTCAACAGCAGCGGCCGTGGCGCCACCAGTGCGGCGACCAACGGGTAATCCCATTGATAGGTGTTGACCATGTACATGCAATCGCAATGGCCTTCGACGCACCCGTCCACCACGTGGTTTTCCAAATCCGTGATCCCCGCGACGGGAACGGCGGCCGTGATCCGTTCATCGATCGCGGCGATCCACCAACTGTACGCGCCGCCTCCGCTGCGCCCGGTCACTCCCAACCGTTCCGGATCGACCTCGGCTCGCGATTGCAAATAATCCAAGGCCCGCACGCAGTTCCAGGCTTCGACCCCGGCCGGGGTATAGCCGCGATTCAGCCACCACCACATGTCATAGCGATAGGTGCCATGGTGGATGCCTTCGATCTCGCCCATCTGCAGCGTATCGATGGTCAAGCAAACGAAGCCATGCCGAGCGAACCAGGCTCCGTGATGCTGGTAGGTTACCTTGTTACCAAAGCTGATCCCATCGCTTCGGGAGGCTCCATGGCCGCACACATACAGGATGGCTGGCAGGGGTTCCGATCGCGATCGAGGCAGGTACAGGTTGCCGGTGACGTACAGACCGGGGCTTGACTGGAAATGCAGCCGCTCGACGATGAACTCGTCATGCTCTGTCTGCCCGGTGACCACGGCTTGCAGATCGGTTCGTTCCGGCAGCGGGTCCAGGCCGAGCATCTCCAACAGTTGGCGACGATATTCGCTCCGTTTGGCCTGCCAGTCTTCCAGACTGGTGATGTCCGCCAGGCAGGCATCACGCAATCGAGCCGTTTCGATTTCGAAATACTCGGCGATCATCGCATCGCCGTCGATCGCATCGCCATCCATCGCCGGGGCACGGGCGGGGTAGGCCCCCTGTGAAAACAAGACCAGGACCAGACCTGCCAGAGCCATCATCATGCCTGAGGAACGCCGCATTTCACCCTCGCTTTCTGAATGCCTTTCGACTGGATCATGCACGGGCCGCACGGGGCTGTAACGAGAACCGGTTATAACAGACAGGATCGACGGATGGCAGGGTACCCGAGTTGGACCACTGTGGTAGAATGCGGTGGAATTTGCGCGACTGGGGGGAATCATCGGCCGAGATCCAGTGTGGTCCGGCGTAGCAGACGGTAATCAATTACATGTTCATCGATCTTCGAGGACTGACGAAACGATACGGAACGTTCGCAGCGTTGCAGGACTGTACGCTGACGATCGAACGGGGGGAAGTGTTTGGCCTGCTGGGACCGAACGGGGCAGGCAAGACGACCCTGTTGCGGCTGCTGCTGGGCTATTTGAGTCCCACGTCGGGCCAAGCGTCGATCGATGGATTGGACTGTCATCGTCGATCGGTCGAGGTGCGAAGGCGGACCAGTTATCTACCCGGCGAGGTGCGGCTGTTCGGCTCGATGCGCGGCCGAAAGGTGTTGAAGTTCTTTGCCGAGATCCGACCGGGCGGTGATTTCCGCCGATCGCTGGATCTGGCTGATCGTTTGGAGCTGGATCTTTCCCGGCGAGTGGCTTTCATGTCGACGGGGATGCGGCAAAAACTGGCCTTGGTCGCGACGTTGGCCGCCGACACGCCGCTGATGATCCTGGACGAACCGACGGCCAATCTGGACCCCACGGTGCGAGGCATCGTCGCTCAATTGGTTACCGAATCTCAGCAGCGAGGACACACCGTGCTGTTTTCGTCGCATGTGTTGTCGGAGGTCGAGGACGTGTGCGACCGCGTGGCGTTTTTACGCGATGGCCAATTGGCTCATCTGCAAGTCATGCACGATCTGAAACGCCGCCATCGCATCCGGGCGCGTTTGGCCGGACCCTGGTATCCGCCGCCCGATCCACTGGAGAAGGAACTGGTGGTCCAGCGGGATGCGGATGGACGCATCTCGATCGAAACGTCGGGCGAAATGGCACCCGTGCTACAATGGTTATCGACCATGAACTTGTTAGAGATGAACGTCCAACCGGTCGGCTTAAGGGCTTTGTACGATCTGGTTCACGACCTGGGACATGGATAAGCTGTGGCGATCAGCCAACACGAGAGGAGCTGCCTTGATCAACCGTTTGCTGTTGAAGAAATCCATCGCCGAATCTCGCCTGCTGCTGATCGCGTGCGCGACGGCGATCTACGCGTTCTGTTGGACTCGAGTATGGATCGCCAGCCAGTTCTCCATGGTCCAGTTTCAGACCGTGCTGGAACAGTTCCGTGACTACGAGCGATTTTCACCGGTGCCCTTCGAGCAACTGTTCACGTACACGGGTCGAGTCGCCTTGACGTTTGACGAACCGATCGTCGTCGGTTCGGTCTCGCTATGGGCGATCGCTCGCGGGTCGGATTGCATTTCGGGCGAGATCGGCCGAGGCACGATGGAAATGCTGCTGGCCCAACCGGTCAGCCGCTTGCAGGTGCTGTGGTCGCAAACGTTCGTCACGCTGGGTGGTGTGGCCATCCTGGCGATGGCGTCCTGGCTGGGTACCTACTCGGGGATCATGACCAACAGCGTTGAAGAACCGGTCGTTCGCAGTTGGACCATCCCCTGGTTGCAGATCGAGATCCCCAATCTGTTGGCCGAAAAAGAGGTTCGGCGAATCCCGTTGCGACAGGAAATCGATCCTGGCCACCTGGTACCAGCGGCAGTCAATCTATTCGCGTTGGGCGTCTTCCTGGCGGGATTGACCACGTTGTTCTCCGCCATGGATCGCTATCGCTGGCGGACGATCGGCTTGATCGCCATGGTGTACGTCACCCAAATGATCATGAAGATCGTGGCGTTGGCCAGCGACCAACTCGCCTGGCTCAACCGCTATACCTTTTTTACCGCGTATGAACCCGAGCGGTTCGTCAGCATCGCGATGAACAGCCCCGAATCGACCTGGAGTTTTCTCCTCCGCGATGCGTCGGGAGCTTGGACCGAACTCGGGCCCATGGGCTACAACAGCCTGCTGATCGGCATGGGCTTGGTCGCCTACCTGGCCGCCACGCTGATCTTTCAACGCCGCGACCTGCCCGCCCCTCTGTAGCAGGCAGGTCGCTTGGCGTCTTCAACCGCAGCGTGCGTGCACCGTACCCCGTAGCATGGCTCGAGGCTGGATCAGCTCCGAATGCGTGCTTGACGCATCTCCTGCAACCGGTCCTCGTCCACCTGGACACCCAGCCCGACGCCGTCGGGCACCGCCAGTTGGCCATCGACGACCTGGAACGGCTGTTTTAGGATCGAGCCTTCCAGGAATTGCGGGCCGTTCAAGGCGGCCGGATACTGCAGGTCGTAAGCTCCGTACAACAACAACGAAGCGGCCAGCGACAGGTCGGGGTCGGTCAAGCCGCTGCCGAGGAACATCAGGCCGTGTTCCAGGGCCATTTCCACCTGGCGACGGGCATCGGTCAATCCGGCCGATCGCGGGATCTTCATGGCGATGCCGTCCAGCATGTCCAGCTTGATGAATTCGGCCAGGTCGGAAGAATGGACCAGGCTTTCGTCCAGGATGATCGGTAGCGCGCCCTGTTTCTTCAACTTCTGATAACCCGTGATCTGATTGGGCCGTAGCGGTTGTTCCAGCACGGCCGCCCCGGCATCGGCCAGCCGCGGTGCGACGGCCAGTGCGGTGGCTTCGTCATACCCGCCGTTGGCATCGGCCCACAGGAACCCGTCCGGCACCAATCGTTTGACCAGCCGGCACAATTGCACGTCGAAAGCCGGATCGGGGGCGACTTTGATGTTGAAGTTGCGATAACCCCGCTGAAACCCTTCGTCGATCAAGCGAGGCACATCGTCCAGCGACAGCGGGTTCAACGTCCAACTGAGTGGGATTCGACGACGGCCTTGGCGTTCCCATCGCTGGCTGGCCGTCTGGTCCAGGTGCTTACACGTCAAGTCGAACAACGCCAGATCCACGCCCGCTTTGCAGATCGGCTGGCCGGTCGAAAACGAAGGGGCGATGATCGTGTTCATGGCCGTATGCAGCGCATCGATGTCCATCGCGTTCTGGCCGACCAGCACGGGAGCCAGGTAGCCGTCGATGGTCGTCTTGACCGTCTCGGGCGTCTCGTAGCTCCATTTGTTGCTCGGCACGCTCTGGCCCCAACC
>REEF01000220.1 GCA_007695205.1 Planctomycetaceae bacterium | reverse complement strand
ACCCTTCTGGACCGCACCCTTCTGGACGTGCATGCCACCCAGCAACCCAGGTCCCATCATCCGCCGATGAACGATGCCTCGTTGAACGGCGCCCTTCTGGACGTGCGCGCAACCTTTTTGAACCGGATCACAGGCCTTTTGGACGTGACCCTTTTGGACATGACCCTTTTGGACATGACCCTTTTGGACGTGACCCTTTTGGACGTGACCCTTTTGAGTGGCATCTTTCTGCACCCAGGCGTCGCCACCACGCAGCGCGCCGAGCAACGTCGACGCACGGGCTTCGGAAGCGGCCACAAACAAACCGGCAATCAACAGCGCCGGCAATACAAGACGACATTTCATTTTCCGTGACTCCTACGAACTAGTGACATACGGTACACAACCCGGATGGCGCGATACGCCAGTTGCCGGACGACGGTGGATGCCGGTTCCATCGGACTGTCCACCTTCGCGGAGGATGCCGCCCGGCAAACTTGATCCCTCCCCGAGCGACTATGACTGTCTATCGGCTGCAACCCTTGCGCATTTTGGCTGTTTCACCCAGTGCCATTCTTTTGCGCAATCCTCGTCGCAGGATATTCCTGAGATATCGGTTGTACCAACCGAAGGGAATAAGACGGCGGCTTGGCGCTTCGCGGAACTCTAGCGGAGGTCCCTAGAACGCCCGGCGTCACGGAGAAGAGGCGAATGCATGACCTGCAGCAAGGCTTGGTGATAATGCTGCTGCTGTTCCTGAAAGTGTGTGACCAGCGAGGTCGCTGGGCTCTGGCCAGCGAGGACTTGACGAATCACTTCCGGCAGACTGTCTTCCAATGTGGGGTTGGCACCGACTTCGAACGCTTGAACAACACCTTCAGCGTTCAAAACCACCACGGTGGGTGCACCGGGTATCTGAAAGATGTCTCTGCCGTAGGCTTCGAGATCACGGACAACCGGCATGGTCAGATCCCAGTCTTCCGCCAGTCGATGAAGCTGCCGGTTTCCCACACTGGTCGGCTCGGTGCAGACCGCCAAAAAGGTAATCGTCGAGTCATGGGCGATTTCGTGTTGAATGTTGGCTAACTGCCGTAAACAAAGCTCGGAGGCCGGATGGATGTTGAACCAAGCCAGCACGCACGTCTTTCCCTTCAGTGAACGTTGCGTCCATGGCTGGGAGTCCAAGCCGACGAAACGGAATGGCTCGGGAACCTGGCCCAGTAGATCCGATGGCAGCGGTCTGGGCGGCAGGACAAAGCGGCTGACGATCTTGGCATCGGCTGGAATCGGCATCGCGAAACCATTGCGTCCCAAATCGATATTCACACTCCCTTGGCGGAACTCCGCGACCAACGAAAGATCCTCGATCAAGCCCTCGGGATCCAATTGCCGCGCAAGAAGATCGGTCGGATACTCCAGACGTCGCAGGAGATGCGTCTGCCTGTCGATCCAAAAGGTGATTGAGCCTTCCTCGAGCGTGGCTCGAACACGGCGGCACACCTGAGCAGCGATCGGCTGGTCGGCGAGCAGTTCGCGTCGCACCGAGTCCTGGAACAGATGCTCCAAGGGATGCTCGCCCAGCAGCAACTCCAGGGTCAGCGGAGGTCCGCCCATCCCGCCAGCGATCACATCTTTCGAAATCGGGTCGATGTATACGTCCTCCAGGCTGATTTGTTCTGGAGCCGGACGGACGAGGATCTGGCCATCCAGGTCGCCCGTTTCCGGATCGGCGATGTGCGTGTGCCACGAGACTCCGTCACAGACGACCGTCAACTGGTAGGCTCGCACAATCAACCGATTGGGCCGCTCCAGACGCACGGCCAGCCGGGCTTGGTCCTCGATCCATTGCCCTTCTTCTCGATATCGCAGACGAACGATCCCCTGGTCCGCGTACGTCTCAGCCCGTTGGTAGGTATCGATCATCTGCCGCAAAACGGCATCGGCCTCTGCCAACGGTGGAAGCTCGTCTGCCGATTCGGGACGCCGGCCGCACCCCGTTCCCAGCAGCACAATCAGAAGAAGACCACCAGCCTGGCCGCCGCTCCAACTGCAGAGGCCCTTTGCGCAACGCCCATTGGCAGCAGAGAGATATTCCTTCACAGCATGGTCTCCGTTCTGTTTCAGCTAATCTCTGTCAGAAAAGGGGGCTGGCCCTTTGGAGGCTACGCTGAAGCCCCACCAAGAGGCGCGCACCCGTACTCGTTCCAACACAGGGATGTACCCAATTTCCCAGATCGGTGTCAACTTCTATAATCTCCGAATGCGACACGATGGAAGAAACAATCCACAAGATAAGGAGCAAGCAAGGTGCCCGAACGAGTTGTAATCATTGGAAGTGGTCCTGCCGGGTGGTCGGCAGCCATTTATGCCGCGCGAGCCAATCTGAAACCGCTGCTGTTCGAGGGGACGGTCCAGCAGGACATGATCCCGTTGGGACAGTTGGCCTACACGACGGAGGTCGAGAATTTCGCAGGGTTTCCCGCCGGTGATATCCGCGCGTTCGTCGAGACCTCGGTAGCGAAGGATCGACATTGGAATCTTCCCCCGGTCCCCAAGGGGCACGAGCGTGATGGTCGACCGCATTACGCAGTTCAGGGCGTTGAATTGATGGAATTGATGAAGCAACAGGCGATCAATTTCGGCACCCGCGTGGTCGGCGATGATATTGTCGATGTCGATCTTACCAATCGCCCGTTACGTGTCATTCCCCGCGATGGCGAGCCGATCGAGACGCACACGATCGTCGTGGCAACCGGGGCTCGGGCGAATTATCTGGGGCTGGAATCGGAGGAGGCGTTTAAGAATCGCGGTGTGAGTGCATGTGCCGTCTGTGACGGTGCGCTGCCTCGATTCCGCGATCGGCCGTTGGCGGTGATCGGCGGCGGTGATTCGGCTGTCGAAGAAGCGACTTATTTGACCGCATTCGCTTCGAAGGTGTATTTGGTGCACCGCCGCGACGAGTTGCGCGCGTCGAAGATCATGCAGGATCGCGCGATCAAGAACGAGAAGATCGAAATCTTGTGGAATCGCGTCCTGGACGAAGTGTTGGGCAACGACGATGACGGCGTGACGGCGATGCGAGTCAAGAGCACCGTGGATGACTCGACCACCGAAATCGATGTATCAGGCATCTTTCTGGCGGTCGGACACACGCCGAACACGGGCTTCCTGAAGGGCAAACTGGAGATGGATAAGAAAGGCTATCTGATTTGGAGGAAGGCGTTTCGGACGTACACCAGCGTCGAAGGTGTTTTCGCCGCGGGCGATGTGGCCGACGATTACTACCGCCAGGCGATCACCTCGGCGGGAACCGGATGCATGGCGGCTTTGGATGCAGAGCGTTACTTGGCCGATCAGGGACTGTGATCGGATCATCACGATGGGTTCTTTCCCACGGAACATAAAGAAATAGCGAGGCAACGATGGAATCAGGTTTCAGCAGTGGTACGCCGGAGGTGGTTGACGGCGGAACCGAGTCGCAGGCAGTCAAATGGCAACCGTTGAATTCCCGGCAACGACGCGTGGTCGGTGTGCTGATCGAAAAGGCGAAGACCACGCCCGACGCCTATCCGATGACCTTGAACAGCCTGACAACCGGATGCAACCAGAAGAGCAACCGATCTCCGCAGATGAACCTGTCCTCGGAGGACATCGAGACGATTCTGGACGAACTGCGGACGATGGGCGCCGTGGTCGAGGTGCAGACGTCGGGGCGAGTTCCCAAGTACCGGCACCAGATGTATGACTGGTTGGGCGTCGACAAGGTCGAACTGGCCGTGATGGCCGAATTACTGTTGCGCGGCGAACAGACGTTGGGCGAGCTTCGAGCCCGTGCATCGCGGATGGAACCGATCTCGGGAATCGACCAGCTTCGCCCAGTGCTCCAGTCGCTGATGGCAAAAAGATTGGTGATCTCGTTGTCCCCCGAGGGCCGTGGGCAGATCGTGTCGCATGGCTTGTACAAGGATCGGGAATTGGCCGAGCTGCAATCGCGGGCTGCTGGCATGGCGGCTGCGATGGCCGCCGGTGATTCCCCGGCGGAACGATCCGTTGGCCAGGCATCGCCCCACAGGAACGAGGCGCTGGAGGCTTTGCAAGCCGAGATTCAGCAGTTGCGGGAAGAATTGGCCGAGGTAAAAGGCGATGTGGCGGATTTGAAGGCGTTGATGCAGTAGATCCTTTGCTTTTTGACGAGACGGAACCATGCCTGAAATTTATCGCGTTCGCCTGGACAAGGAGTACCATGTTTTCAGCGCGGGTCATTTCATCACGTTTGCAGGCGACATCTGCGAACGTCTGCACGGCCATAACTACCGCGTGGCGGTCGAAGTCGAAGGGCCGCTGGACGAAAACCATTACGTGATCGACTTCATCGCGTTGCGAGACGCTTTGAAAGAAATCACCGACGAACTGGACCATCGCATGATGCTGCCGACCGATCATCGCGCGATCCGAGTCCAAGCGAACGACAACGAGGTGGAAGTGACGTTCGACCAGCGGCGATGGGTTTTCCCTCGTTGTGACTGTGTGCTGCTGCCGGTCCCGAACACGACCACGGAACTGTTGGCTCGTTACATCGGGCTCCGCCTGATGGATCGGTTGGCCGGCCTGACCGGATCACGACCGCAACGTCTGCGGGTTGCCGTCGACGAAAACAACGGCCAATGGGGCGAATGCGAGTGGATCGACCCTTAGGCCGGATCGTTTCGCAGCAAAACTTTTTGGATCGTCTGGAACAAGATGCCCGCGTGGATCGGCTTGCTGACGTATTCGTCCATGCCCGCAGCCAGGAACCGTTCGCGGTCGCCCTTTAGCGCATGAGCCGTCATGGCGACCACCGGCACGTGTCCGCCTGCGGAACTCTCCTTGAGTCGCAGCACGGCGGTCGCTTCCAGTCCGTCCATTTCGGGCATCTCGATATCCATTAAGACCACGTCGAACGTCTGTGCCTCCAGTTGTTCGAGTGCTTCACGGCCATTGCTGGCCACGGTAACGTGATGTCCGTGTTTGGTGAGCAATGCAACGGCCAGTTTTTGGTTCACCAGGCTGTCTTCGACCAGCAGGATGTTCAGCGAGGGCAGCGAGGGGATGCCTTCGGACATCTCCGGTTGCTGATCGTCCGAGGCAGCTTCCAATCCCAGGGAAGCGGAGAACGCGTCGAACAGCTCGGATTGCTTGACCGGCTTCAACAGGTGGCTGGCCACCTGCAGCCGGCGGCAGCAGGCCGTATCTTCGGATCGCGAGCCCGAGGTCAGGACGATTAAATCGGTGTTTTCCAAGCGTTCATCGTCGCGAATCCACTGAGCCAACGTCAGGCCATCGACCTCGGGCATGTGGACATCCAGCACCACGATCCGATAAGGTCGTCCATTGGTCACCGCCTGTTGAAGCAGACGAAAGGCCTGTTCGGCATTGCCTGCCGATGTCACCACCATGCCCCAGTTTCCGATCATCTCCTGCAGAATCAGACGATTCGTCGCATTATCGTCGACGATCAGTACTCGCTGGCCTGTGAACTTATTCGGCATCCCCGCCCGCGGGGCAGGTAAGCAGCCTGTGAACTTAGGTAGCGTCAACACGACGTGAAACGTGCTGCCGTGCCCCAGTTGACTTTCGACCCAAATGCGACCTTCCATCAATTCCACCAAACGCCGGGTGATGGCCAGGCCCAATCCTGAGCCGCCGAATCGGCGAGTTGTCGATGAATCGGCCTGGGTGAAGGTACCGAAGACCATGCCCAGCTTGTCCGCCGCGATACCGATCCCCGTGTCGCGAACACTGAAATGTAGCGTCACCCGATCCTCCTCGCTGGACTCGTGCTCCACTCGCACAACCACCTCGCCCCGATCGGTGAACTTGATCGCATTGCTGATCAGGTTCACCAGGATCTGGTCCAGCCGAGTCGGGTCGGCGATCACCCCATCCGGCACGTCTGCTTGAACGTGACAGACTAATTCCAGACCCTTTCCGTGAGCCTGTAGCGCGAACGAACGAGTCACATTGCTAACCCGCTCGCGCAAGCTGAATCCGACAAGATCGAAATCCAGTTTTCCTGCTTCGATCTTCGAAAAATCGAGGATATCGTTCAGCAGCCTGAGCAACGCTTGTCCGGAATGTTGGACCATCTGCAGGTAATCGCGCTGGGAATCGGTCAGATCCGAATCCAGGACTAAATCCGTCATCCCAATAATCGCATTCATGGGCGTGCGGATCTCGTGGCTCATGTTCGCCAAAAAGTCACCCTTCGCCCGGTTGGCGACCCCAGCCGCTTCGATCGCTTGCTTCAATTCCTGGTTGGCTCGCTCCAGGTCCGCCGTACGTTGCCTGACCCGCTCTTCCAACGAGGCATGGACCTCGCGCAGCCGAGCCGCCAGCGTGTTAAAACTGGTCGCCAACACTCCGATCTCGTCGTCGCCAGTACTCGGGAACGGTTCCAAGGGCGCCATGTTTTCGCTTACAGACGATCGCAGATGCTCGGTGAATCGTGATAAACGACGGCCGACCAGCGAGCGGAAGGCCAGCACAATCGCTCCGAACAGTACCATGATCGCTATCGTCAACGTCCACAAATTGGACTTGGTGTTCGCGATGATTTGCTCCTGAAGCGTCGACAAAGGAACCGCCACCAAATCCATGCCGGCCACGTCACCGACCTGATAACCGAATGACCGATCGGCACCGTAATCCTCGATCAAGGCTTTGGGAGCATCCTTGGGGTCACCGTGGCAGGAAAGGCACGACTGATCGATCCGCATCACCTGGGCTTTGGCGAAATACGCACGGTCGTCCCAGGCAATGACCCCCTTTCTCGTTTCTTCCTCAGGTTGATCGCGAAAAAACTGCAGCCATTCGCTTTCGGTCGGTCCCGCCAGATTCTTTTCGTTGCGAGGATCGTCGGACGAGAATTTCAGCACATAGTCCGGGAACCTATCGCAAACTCTTTCGAATATCTCGCGAGCCACATAGGATGTCGACATGGCTTGCTTGATGAACTCCTCCGGCTCAACCAGTTCGCTCACCAAAGGACGCACCTCCTGGCCGATGTAATCGCGGATAGCCACATCGAAAGCCAAGGCGAGACGAACCTGATCGTAGGTGATCTTTTCTAGGGATTCCTTGGTGGAACGGCTTGTTTTGAGGATAACAATGCCGGCAAAAACAATGGCGAACAACGCGACGAATAGACAAAATCGCGTGCCGATACTTTTCATCGCGATACTCCGACAAATCTGCTAATCCGGGCGGATGCTCCGATCGGCGGTCAAGAGGATGGGATACACCAGTCAGAGCAGATACAATAAGTGTATCAAGATGTTCATGGCCAGGCAACCAAAGGTGCCGTCGAGTGGATCGTCTTCGGAGCCGATAGGGATTCGGACCGCTCACG